>CAZTLD010000143.1:0-3324 GCA_964614395.1 uncultured Zetaproteobacteria bacterium | reverse complement strand
CGCAGGCGTTGGCAGGTGGAGCGGGCGCTTGCGTCGCTTGAGGCTTGGAAGCGCGCCGCAAGTTGATGGCCGCATGCGCGCCGACCCGCTAGTTTCGCCGCGATGCTGAAACAGGGCTTTTGGCAGGAGCTTCTTCGCCGGCTCGGCTCGATGACGCTGGCGATCGTGCTGTTGGTGGTGCTCGCGATCGCGTCGGCGCTCGGCACGGTGCTGCTGCAAAACCAATCGCACGAAGACTACCTCAACGAGTTCGGGCCGCTGTGGTATTGGGCGTTTCGCGTGCTCGATCTGTTCGACATGTATCATGCCTGGTGGTTCCAGGTGCTG
Organism: uncultured Zetaproteobacteria bacterium; assembly: GCA_964614395.1. Taxonomy (GTDB): domain Bacteria; phylum Pseudomonadota; class Zetaproteobacteria; order Mariprofundales; family S012-25; genus CAZTLD01. Next base: position 2,997 of record CAZTLD010000143.1, on the reverse strand, counting down.
CTGGCCGTGCTCATGGCCTCGCTGGGCGTCTGCATCTGGCGCAACGCGCCGAAGATGCTCAAGGAGATGCGCCCGAAGAAGGCATGGCTGGGGGATGCGCATTGGCGGCATCTGCCGATCCGATACGCATTCCGCGTGCGGGACGCCGAACGGTTTGAGGCCATCCTCAAAGAGAAGCTGCGCGGCTGGCGCTGGCAGGAGGCCGAGATCGACGGCGTGCGCCATCTGCGCGCGGATGCCGGTTGGTACAACAAATGGGGCTACATCCTCACCCATGCCGGGATTCTCGTGATCCTCATCGGGGGGCTTGTCACGATCCTTTTCGGCTTTCGCGGCACGATGGCGGTGCCGGAAGGGGGTGTGGAGGACACGATCGAGTTTCTGCGCGGCACCGAGGTGGTGAAGAAGAAGCTCCCGTTTGCGGTGCGCTGCGATGATTTTTCGATCGCGTTCTACCCGAACGGCATGCCGAAGGAGTTTCGCAGCAGGCTTACGATCATCGATCACGGCAAGGAGGTGCTCACGCGCGACATCGTCGTGAACAAGCCCTTGGAGTACAAGGGCGTGCGTCTCTATCAGGCGAGCTTCGGCGACGGCGGCTCGAAGCTCAAGCTCAAGCTTTTCATGCTGGACGGCACAGGCCGCGTGCGCGACTTGGAAAGCGCGGTCTACCAAACCTGGACCGATCCCTACACCGGCGTATCGCTTGAATTTCGCAACTTTTCCGCGTTCAACGTGCAAAACACGGCAGGCCCCGGCGAGCCCAAGCGGTTTACCGATTTGGGGCCGGCCGTGGAGTTCGTGATGCGCGGGCCGAACTTCAAGCCCGTGCTCATCAAGATGTTTATGAACCCGCTTGAGATCGACGGAAAGGACGGCGGAAGCTTTCTCTTTTATTCGTTTTCCGGACACAAGGACGACTACCAGCCGCTCAGGCTCATGCTGGACTTCACGAACCCGAAGGAGTGGGCGCTGTTCAACGCGTTCATGCATGCGCTGGCGGGCGTGCTCAACGATCCGTCGGTGCCGGACGAAAAGAAGCGCTTCGTCGCGTTCAAGCGGGCGCTGGATGAGGTGTTCGGGGATGCGCGCCCTGAGAACCTTCCCGAGATCGCAAGCCGCATGCTGCAGGCGGCCGAAATCCTCGTGCGACTGCCGTGGCCGTTCATTCCGGTGCTCGTGGATTACGATCAGCGCTACTACACTGGGCTGGAGGCCACGAAAGATCCTGGCATGAACATCGTCTGGCTCGGCAGCGCGATCCTGGTTGTCGGGCTTCTGATCATGTTTTATCTTCCGCATCGTCGGCTGTGGGTGCGCATCGGGCCGGACGGGCGTGCGATGCTGGGCGCGGCCACGAATCGCGGCGAGCTTGATTATCGCAACCAGGTGCAGGCATGGTTCGCAGCGTTGTCCGAGGCTGGTGCGATCGAAACGGAAGAAAGGGAGGCGAGATGAGCACGTTGGCGATGCCTTTTCCTTCGCTGCGCTGGGCGCAGGTGCGGCTTTTCGCCTATTTGGGCGCAATCGCGGGAGCGCTTGCGCTGGCTGTAGCGCATGCGGGCGACGAGCGCGCGTTCGTGCTCACATTGATCAGCCCGCAGGGGCTGGCTTGGGTGTTTGCCGGGCTTGGCGCAGGTGCGGCGGGCGGGCTTGCCTGGCCTGTGAGGTGGGCGCAGCACGCGGAAAAGATCGCGCAAACTTGGCTGCCGTGGCTGGACGGCGCGGCGATCGCGCTTGTCGCGGCAAGCATCCTGAGCCTTGCGGAGCCAGCGCATCCCACGCTTGAAGATCAAAGCGGCTTCGTTTCGGCCAAGGTGATCATGGCGATGAACGTGGCGCTGCTTTTTTCCGCGATCTGCTATCTCGTGATGGCCTTTGCGCCGAACGACTTCCTCGCCCGCCTGGGGCGGCGGGCCGCGCAGTTCGGAGCGATCGCAGGGGCTGCGGCGCTTTTGCTGCGCTGGCATGAGTCGTATCTGCTCGGCGAGGAATATGGGCATGCGCCGGTGTCCAACCTCTACGAAGTGTTCGTGCTTTTGTTCGTGATCACGGTGGGGATCTTCCTTGCGCTGGAGCGGCGGCACCGGGCGCAAGCGGTGGGGGCGTTCCTGATGCCGCTAGTCGCCGCCGGCGTGTTCTTCCTGATCTGGATGGACAGCATCGGCGCAGGCGACATCAAGCCGCTCGTGCCGGCGCTGCAGTCCTACTGGATGAAGATCCATGTGCCGATGAACTTCATCGGCTACGGGGCGTTCGCGGTGGCCTGCGCGTTCGGCATCGGCTATTTGGTGCGCGAAAGGCTCGAGCGCACGCATCCAGACGCGCGCCTGCTCAAGGCGCTGCCGACGTTGGATACGCTGGATCAGCTGATGTACAAGGCCGTGGCGATCGGCTTTCCGGCGTTCACGCTGGCGACGATCTTGGGCGCTGCGTGGGCGGCCGAGGCCTGGGGCGGCTACTGGTCGTGGGATCCGAAGGAGACCTGGGCGCTGATCGTCTGGCTCGTCTATGGGGCTTGGCTGCACATGCGCATCACGCACGGCTGGCGCGGGCGCGCGCTTGCGTGGTGGGCGGTGGGCGGCTTTCTCGTCACCTTGTTCTGCTTCCTCGGCGTGAACATGTATCTCTCGGGGCTTCATTCCTACGGCCGCCTTGCCTGATCCGGTCCGCAAAGCCGTGCTGCCGGTCGCGGGGCTGGGCACCCGCTTTCTGCCGGCCACGAAGGCGACGCCCAAGGAGATGATGCCGGTCTTGGACCGGCCGGTGGTGCAGTGGGCGGTGGAGGAGGCGGCCGAGGCTGGCATCCACCAGTTCATGTTCGTCACGGGCCGGCACAAGCGGGCGGTGGAGGATCATTTCGACGATGCCCCAGAGCTGGAAGGGGCGCTTCTTGCTGCGAGCAAACAGGCAGCATTGGATCAGATCCAGCATATCCGCGAGCTCGGCGAGTTCGCCTATGTGCGGCAACGCAAACCCCTGGGGCTGGGGCATGCG
>CAZTLD010000142.1:0-3379 GCA_964614395.1 uncultured Zetaproteobacteria bacterium | reverse complement strand
CTTGCGATCCGCCATGCGCCTTCTCCTTTGCCGTGGACTTGGGGCGCGAACCCTATCGCGCGCGCCCTTCTGTGCCAAAGCTTGCATCGCCAGTGCGCTTGCCGAAGGCTTCGGCGCCTTGAAATCGCAAAGGGGGCGGATGATGCGCGCGCCTTGGAAGAAGCTTGCCGTCGGTCAAGAAGAGTTCGCGATCGCTGCGCTGGACGCCGCAGGCGATCCCACAAGGCTTCCGATCACGATCCGGGTGCTATTGGAGAATCTTCTTCGTCGCGCCGATGCGCCCGAGGTGAGCGAGGCGATGATTCAGGCGCTTTATGCGTGGGATGGCACGCCGCCCGAGATCGAAATCCCGTTCATGCCCGCGCGCGTGCTGATGCAGGACTTCACCGGCGTGCCGGCGGTCGTGGATCTGGCGGCGATGCGCGATGCGATGGCCGAGCTTGGCGGCGATCCCGCACGGATCAATCCGCTCATCCCGACGGAGCTGGTGATCGACCATTCGGTGCAGGTGGATCGCTACGGCGCCCCCGAGGCGCTTGAGGCGAACATGCGGCTTGAGTATCAGCGCAACGGCGAGCGCTACCGTTTCCTGAAATGGGGGCAGCAGGCGTTCGCCAACTTCAAGGTGGTTCCGCCCGGGCGCGGGATCGTGCATCAGGTGAATTTGGAGAAGCTCGCGCGCGTCGTCTTCTGCGACGAAGGCAAGCTCTATCCGGACACGCTCGTCGGCACCGACTCGCACACGACGATGATCAACGCGCTTGGCGTGCTCGGCTGGGGCGTGGGCGGGATTGAAGCGGAAGCGGCGATGCTCGGCCAGCCGATTGCGATGCTCGTGCCCCGTGTGGTCGGCGTGGAGCTCAAAGGCAAGCTTCCGGAGGGCGCGACGGCCACGGATCTCGTGCTGCTGATCACCCAGCGGCTGCGCCAGCATGGGGTGGTGGGCAAGTTCGTCGAGTTCTTCGGCGAAGGGATGAGCGCGCTTTCGTTGCCCGATCGGGCGACGATCGCGAACATGGCCCCGGAATACGGCGCCACCTGCGGCTTCTTCCCGATCGACGGCGAAACGCTGCATTATCTTGCGCTCACCGGCCGCAGCGAAGAGGAGCTTCGCCGCATCGAGGCCTATGCGAAGACGCAAGGGCTGTGGGCGGGAAGCGGCGCGCCGCGCTACACGGAAACGCTTGCGATCGATCTTGCCGATGCGCGCCCGGCCGTGGCCGGCCCGAAGCGTCCGCAGGATCGCGTGGAGCTGAACGCGGTGGCCGAGACCGTCGCGCGGGCGCTTGACGACCTCGCCCCCGGCCGCAGCCAGAAGCCGCACGCGGCCTCGGTGGCGCTTGGGGGGGACACGCACACGCTGCGCGACGGCGATTTGGTGATCGCCGCAATCACAAGCTGCACGAATACCTCCAACCCTTCCCTGATGCTCGCAGCCGGGCTCGTTGCGAAAAAGGCTGTCGAGCGCGGGCTTCGCGTGCCGCCGTGGGTGAAGACGTCGCTGGCGCCGGGGTCAAGGGCGGTGGCGCGCTACTTGGAAAAAAGCGGATTGCTTCCTTATCTCGAAAAGTTGGGCTTTGCCATCGTGGGCTTCGGGTGCACGACCTGCATCGGCAACTCGGGGCCTTTGGATCCGGCGGTCGCCGAGGCGATCCGGAAAGAAGACCTTGCGGTGGCAAGCATCCTTTCCGGCAACCGCAACTTCGAAGGGCGCATCCATCCGCTCGTGCGCATGAACTTTCTTGCCAGCCCCCCGCTTGTCGTCGCAATGGCCCTCGCGGGCACGGTGCGCCTTGATCCCACGCGCGATCCGATCGCGCACGACGCGGAAGGCCGTGCAGTTTTCTTGAAGGATCTCTGGCCGCAGCCGGAGGAGATTGCTGAGGCGCTTGCCGCCGTCGGCCGCGAGGACTTCGCGGAAAGCTACAAGGATGTGTTCGCGGGCGATGCGCTGTGGCAGGCGCTCGACGCTCCCGCCGGCATGCGCTACGCGTGGGATCCCGCCTCCACCTACATCCGCAAGCCCCCGTTCTTTGAGGGCCTTGCGCGCGAACCGCGCTCGATGGAGGACATCGAGGGCGCGCGCGTGCTCGTGATGCTCGGCGATTCGGTGACCACCGACCATATCTCGCCTGCGGGCAGCATCCCGCCCGACTCGCCGGCCGGCCGCTACCTGATCGAGCACGGCGTGCCGCCCGAGGCCTTCAACTCTTATGGCGCGCGGCGCGGCAATCACGAAGTGATGATGCGCGGCACGTTCGCGAACATTCGGCTGCGCAACGAACTCGTGCCGGGCAGCGAAGGCGGCGTCACGAAGCACTTTCCGTCCGGCGAGGTCATGAGCGTGTTCGAGGCGGCGATGCGCTACCGCGAGGAAGGCGTGCCTGCGATCGTGATCGCCGGCAAGGAATACGGCACCGGCTCCTCGCGCGATTGGGCGGCGAAAGGCCCGGCGCTGCTTGGCGTGCGCGCGGTGATCGCGGAAAGCTTCGAGCGCATCCACCGCTCCAATCTGGTCGGCATGGGCATCCTGCCGCTTGAGTTCATGCCCGGGGAAACCCGCAAGACGCTGGGGCTGACGGGCGAGGAGCGCTTCTCGATCCGCGGGCTGAAAGAAGGCGCGCGGACGGTGGAGGTGGAGGCCGACGGCAAGCGCTTCACCGCGCGCGTGCGCATCGACACGCCGCGCGAGTGGGACTACTACCGCCACGGCGGCATCTTGCCGTTCGTGCTGCGGCGGCTGGCGAAAGGCTAGCGCCGCTCGCAGAGCACGGCCGCATAGGCCTCCGACGCGGGCGCATCGTTCCACCAGCCGTCCGGATTGCCCGCGCGCGCAAGCTCCACCGCCACATACGGCCCGTCGCCGCGCGGCTCGCCGGTGGCCGCGCCGAAGGCATGAAGCGTCAATGGTGTTCCGTCCCACCAGCGCCAAGATGCGCCCACCTGCCGAAGCCCGATCCACGCGCCATGCCACACCGCAGGCGGCCACATGAACGACGGCACGCTTCTAAGCAACGCCACGACCTTGGCAAGCTCGTCGCGGTTCCTGATCGTGGCCGGATGCATGCCCTGCTGCGCGCACAGCGTGCCGATCGTCTCCGCAGAGACGGCGTGCGGGTAAAGGAACAACGCAAACGGCGGCATCGCCCCTTGCCATTTCACCATCATCCCGCCCGGCGCCGGCATCATCGGCTGCATCGGCTGCATCGCAGGCGGCGGCGTGATCGGATGCATCGGCGGCGGTGGGGGCGGAAGCGGCCCTTCTTCTTCCATGAACCCTTGCGCCGCCACGACCCATGGAACCGCGAGCACGAACGCCCACAGCGCCTTGCGCATCGCCCACCTCCTTGCGATCCATCGGGATGAAACGATTTTAGAC
>CAZTLD010000141.1:0-3418 GCA_964614395.1 uncultured Zetaproteobacteria bacterium | reverse complement strand
GCCCCAACGCGGGTTCGGTGGCCCGAACGAGCTCTCGCCACGCCTTTTTTTCCGCAAGGGCCGCGGCAAGAAGCCGCCAGCCCTCCGCGAAATCCGGCCTTCTGTCCACCACGCGCCGGGCTCGTGCAAGCGCCCGCTCCACATGCCCCGCTTCAAGCTCAATGAAGCCGATGCGCGTTTGCGCCTCGGCCCAGCGCGGGGATTGCTCGGAGATTTCGCGGTAGAAGCGCGCAGCTTCTTCGTCCTTGCCTTGGATTTCGAGCGCAGCGGCGAGAAAGTAGCGGATCTCTTCGTCGTCTTCGCGCGCAAGCGCCTCGCGCAGCGCCTTTTCCGCCTCGGCAAAGCGCCTGTTTTGCAACAATAAAAGCCCCAGCGTCTTCCAAAGCGCCGCCGCCCGCGGCGCGCGCCGGGCCAGCTTCCGGTAAAACGCGATCGCCTCCTCATAGCGGCGCGCGGCGATCAGCGCTTGCCCAAGCTTGCCCGCGGCACGGATCGCCTCGGGATGCGCGGCCAAATACGCTCTCAGCGCGCGGATCGCTGCTTCCGGCTTGCGCTGGCGCAACAACAGATCGGCGTAGAAGATCTGGACATCCTCAAGCTCCGGCGCCGCCCGCACCGCGGCCTCGGCCGCCCGGAGCGCTTCGCCCTCGCCTTTCTCCGCAAGCCACAGACGCGCTGCGGCCAGCCAAAGCCCTGCAGCTTTTGCACCTTTGAGTTGCCGGGCCGCATCCTCAAGCCAGCGCGCGGCCTCGCGCGTGCGCCCGCGCGCGAACAGGATGCCGGCCGCGGTGCGCGCCACAGGCTCCGGCGCATCGCGAAGGCGCGGACGCAAAAGGTCGAGCGCTTCGTTCACCTTGCCTTGCGCAGCCAGCGCCTGTGCGCGCAACAACTCCGCCTTGAGGCGCATCTTGGGCGGCAGCGACGGCGCACGCAAAAGCGCTTCCAACTCCTTGAGCGCCTCGCTTGCGCGCCCCAACCGCATCAGCACCTCCGCGCGCGTGAAGCGCAGCGCGTGCGCCTGGGGATCGACGGCGAGCACGTCGGCGAGGAACCGGGCCGCGTCCTCCAGCCGCCCCGCCCGCAGCGCCGCCTGTGCGGCAAGAAATCCACCGGCTGCTTGCGTCCATGCTTCCACGCTGGAGGCGTTTTCGCCCGCGGTGGTGCGCGGCGGCGCATCAGGCATGCGGGCCGCATGGCAGCCGGCAAGCGCAAGAAGCGCGAGCGCCGCGCTAAACCGCATCGATCTTGGCCTCGCGAAACCGACCGCGTCCCTCGTCGAACACCCACGCACGGATCTCTATGGCCTTCCCATCCCTCACCGAAACGATCGGATACAGCCAGCCGTCCCAGGCAAAGGCGCGATCCGTCGGCGAGGGCTGCGCGGGGCAGTCCGGATGCGAGTGATACACGCCCACGATCTCCAGCCCCAGCTGGGCAGCCCTTGCCTCGGCGCGGCGATAGTCCTTTGGATCCAGCTCAAAGCGATCGTGCGCGCGTTCCGTGTTGCGGTTGCGCGCCTCCAGCGCCTCGCGCACGACGAAGTTTTCGCCTTCGATGCTTCCAAGCACGAGCCCGCATACCTCGCGCGGGTAGCCCCGGGCGGCGTGAGCGGCGATCGCGTCAGCCACGCTTTTTGGCCAGCGCACGCACCCCGGCCAACGCTCTTCGTCGATCACGGCACGGTATTCCGGCGAAGCGAAGCGGGAAGGGTCGTTGCGTTGCATCGGGGCAAGCCTAGCGCGGCGCAGGCAAGCTTGTCTTGCCCGGTGCGCGCGTCATCATCGGCCCCATGAGTGGAAGACGCGATCTTGATACGAACGATCCGGCCGTCCTCGCAGCGCTTGAACATGTGCGGGGGCTTTTGCGCTTCATCGGCGAGGATCCCAACCGCGAAGGCTTGCGGGAGACGCCCGAACGGGTGCTCGCTGCGATGCGCGAGCACTTCGCGGGCTACCGCGAAGACCCGCGCGAGCACCTGCTCAAGACCTTCGAGGAAGTCGAGGGCTACGACGAACTGGTGCTGGTATCCAACATCGACGTGCACAGCCATTGCGAGCATCATCTCGTGCCGTTCATCGGCTATGCGCACGTGGCCTACATTCCGAACGGGCGCGTGGTGGGGCTGTCCAAGATCGCGCGCGTCGTGGACGGCTATGCGCGCAGGCTTCAGGTGCAGGAAAAGCTCACGATGCAGATCGCGAACGCGATCGAAGAGGTGCTCAAGCCCGCAGGCGTGGCCGTGGTGTTGGAATGCCGGCACTTTTGCATGTGCTACCGCGGCGTGCGCAAGCCGAACTCGTGGACGACGACCTCGAAGCTCACCGGCGCGTTTCTGAAAAACCCCTCTTCGAGGCTTGAGCTGTTTCAGCTCATCGAAATGAACCGCAAAGCGCACGGATGAAGCGCGGCCGCGTGCATCTGATCGGCGTGGCCGGCGTCGCGATGGCGGGGGTGGCGCGGCTTGCGCGCGAGCTTAGCTGGAAGGTGACCGGATCCGATCGCGCCGCATGGCCCCCGGCCTCGGAAAGGCTTGCGCGGCTGGGCGTTGACGTGCGGCCGTTTTCCGAAGCCAACCTCGATCCCGCGCCGGACTATGTGGTCGTCGGCAATGCGATCAGCCGCGGCCATCCGGAGCTTGAGCGCGCGCTCGACGAGGGGCTAGCGATCCTTTCCATGCCCGAGTTTCTCGCCCGCTTCGTGCTGCCCGGCCGAAAGGTCGCCGCGATCTGCGGCACGCACGGCAAGACCACGACCACGGCGATGCTCGCCTGGATCTTGGATAAGGCAGGGATGCAGCCGGGGTTTCTGATCGGCGGTTTGCCTGAGGGCTTTGAGGACGGCGCGCGGCTGGGCCGAGGCGAGCCGTTCGTGATCGAGGGCGATGAATACGACAGCGCCTTTTTCGACAAGCGCAGCAAGTTCGTGCACTATCGGCCGCAGGTCGCAGTATTGCTCAACCTCGAATACGACCATGCGGACATTTTTCCCGATCTTGAGGCGATCCGCGCGCAGTTCCACCAGATGATCCGCACGATCCCCCGAAACGGCCTCATCGTCGCCGCCGCAAACGAGGAGATTGAAAAAACGCTCGCGCTCGGCTGCTGGACGCCGGTGCGGCGCTTCGGCCAGAACGCGGGCGACTGGCGCTATACGCCGCTTGAGGCGGACGGAAGCCGCTTTGCGATCCACGCCCCCGACGGCGCAACACACACGATTCAATGGTCGCAGATCGGCGCGCATCTGGCCGCGAACGCCTGCGCGGCGATCGCCGCGGCCTGCGAGGGTTTCGGGGTACCCTTCGCCGACGCATGCCAAGCGATCGCCGCTTGGCCCGGCGTGCGCCGGCGGATGACGCTGCTTACGGAAGCGCAAGGTGTGCGCATCTGGGAGGACTTTGCGCACCATCCCACCGCGATCC
>CAZTLD010000140.1:0-3435 GCA_964614395.1 uncultured Zetaproteobacteria bacterium | reverse complement strand
CGAGCAGCTTGGCAAGGCGCGCCGCGTCGCGCTTGAGGCTTGGCGGCAGCTGAAATAGCACCACGGCCAGCATCCCTGCCTCGCGCATCGGCGCTAGCGCTTCCCAAAACGCCGTCCATGCGCTTTCAATCCCGCGAAGCTTGCGGATGTGCGTGATCAGCCGCGGGGCCTTGACGGCGAAGCGAAAGCCCTCCGGCGCGTGCCGAATCCATGCCCGCACGCGCGCCGCATCCGGCATCCGGTAGAAGCTTGCGTTGATCTCGACCGTCTCAAAGCGCTCGGCGTAGTAGGCGAACCAGCGATGCGTGGGAAGTTCACTGGGATAAAAGCGCCCCCGCCAGTGCCAGTAAAACCAGCCGGAGCATCCCACATACGCCCGCATTTACTTGAGCGTTTTTAGGTATTCGATCACATCGGCGCGCTTTTCGGGATCCTGCATCGCCGGAATCGGCGGCATCACGATCCCGTAGCGGTTGGCGTTGCGCAGCTCGCGGAAGTATTCGTCCTCTTTCACCATGCGGGTGGGATCCTTGAGCCACGCATCAAGCTTCTCCGGGGGCACGCGCTCCACAACGCCGGCAAGCCCGGGGCCGATCTTGTCTTGATCGTCCGTGCGGTGGCAGTGCGCGCACACCTCGTCGAAGATCTTCTTGCCGCGCGCAGCGTCAGCAGCCCAAGCGCCCGAAGGCGCCAAGGCCGCGACCATCGCCAAGCCCGCTAGGATTCCTCGCGCCACTTGATCGAACAGCCGATCGTGGGATGCTGCGGCTGCGGCGGCTCTTTGCCCGCCAGCATCGCTTCGGCCGCCTCCAGAAGCTCTTGGCGCGTCACCTTGGATTCGTCCTTCCAGTAGTCGTCGATGCGGCCGTGGTAGTAAAGCTTCTTGTTCGCGTCGAACATGTAGATGTCCGGCGTGCACTGCGCTTGGAACGTGCGCGCCACCTCTTGCGTGTCGTCCACGAGATACGGAAAGTCAATGCCCCACTCGACAATCTTTTCCTTCATCTTCTCCGGCGAATCCTCCGGATAGTCCGGATGGATGTTCGGATTGATCGCAACCGTGTTGATGCCCTTCGCCCGCAGCGTCTTCGCATGCCGAATGAGCCGCGGCCACACCGCCTGCGCGTACGGGCAGTGGTTGCACATGAACGCGACGATGAGACCCTTTTCGCCCATCTGATCGTGCAGCCGCACAGGCTCCCCATCGGGGGTCTTCAGCGTCACATCGGGAAGCTCCCAGCCGAGATCCACATGAATCGACGCCACCAGCGCCATCGCTCCCTCCTTAGGAAATCGGTTTGGTCAAAGCAAGCCACACCACCGCGGCAAAGCATAGCACGCTCGCTGCGCCCGCCCAACGCCGCCCGCCCCGAAGGGCGAGGATGCCCAGCGCGATGTAGCCCAGCACACAGCCGAGCTTGAGCTTCAGCCACAAGGGCCACGCCTGATACTCCAACCACCACAACGAAAGCCCGGTCAAAAGCAGCATCGTGTCCACAAGATCTGGCACGAGCCGCCGCCAGAGCCGAGCAAGCCCTCGCTTCTTGTGCACGATCCACCACCAGCGCCCCAGAAACCCGCCGAACGATGTGGCAGCCAGTGTCATATGCAGCGCCTTCACCGCAGCGATCGTCTCAACCATACGAGCCTTGCGCTGGACTCAAGCGCATTGAGCAGTTGATAGGCGTGATCAAGCGTTTTGCCCCACGCATACACCCCGTGCGCGCGCTCGATGCACACCGGACGATAAGCGAGCGCCTCGGCCACGGCCTCAGGCGCGCGCTGGAAGTGCTCCTCCACCGGAATCGCGAGCACCGGCACCTCTTTGCCGAGGAATAGCCGCCCCTCCAAGTCCTGCGGGGCGAACGCGTCTTCTTCCATCGTGAGCGCCACCGCATAGGGGCAGTGCGCGTGCAGCACCGCGCCTGCTTCAGCGATGCGCGCATACACCTGCCGGTGCAGCGCGGCATCGCTGGAGGCGTGCGCCGGAAGCGGCGCATCCCACGCGCAAAATACAAGCTCCTCTTCTTCCAGGATTTCAGCGTTGGCGCCGGTGGGCGTGATCCAAAATCCATTCTCCACGCGCACCGAGGCGTTGCCGGAATGTGAGTCGTTGAGCCCATACTTTCTGAGCGCGCGGTAGTAGTGCACAAGCTGCCGCGTGGGCGCTTCCATGCGAAAACCCTAAACGGGCGGGCTGCGCGCAGGCAAGCTAGGCTTGGCGCGTGATCGCGTTTCGGTATCTGGTGCACCTGTTTGCCACGCGCACCGCGTTCGTCGCCGCGGCGCTGCTTGCGCTGTATGTGATTGGCGAAGTGTTCGACAAGCTGCGCTATGTCGGCCCTGCGTTTCCCGTCAATCTTCTTTTGGAATACATCGCCACGAAAGCGCCATCGGTGCTGGCCGCGTTCATGCCGCTGGTGGTGCTTTTGGGGCTTGCTTTCGCCTGGACCGAGCTTGCGCTGCATCGGGAAACGGTCGCGTTTCGCGCCGCGGGCTTTCCACTGCGGCGGATGCTCGCGCCCTCGCTGGTCGTGGCTGCGGCGGCCGGCCTCATCGGCTTTGCCATCGACGAGTGGGGCACGCCCGCAGCCATCCGCGCCGACACTTTGGAACGCGTGTACATCAAGCACATGCGCCCGTCGGCGACGAACGCCGAGTGGATCAAGGACGAACGGCGTCTGATGCGGCTCGTGCCGCTGGGGGGTGGGCGCTGGCAACTCGTCGTGCTCGAATACGACGACGCCCACCGCTGGATGCGCCGCATCGACGCTGCGGTGGCCTCCTACCGCGCCGGCATCTGGCACATGGAGGATGTACGCATCCTTGCCCCCGGCCCTTCCGGCGCCACGGAAACGCGGCTGGATCGCTTTGAACTCGCCTCGCAGGCAAGCCCCCAGCTCACCGAGCCGCCCCCGCCGCGTTTCATGCGCTTGGCAGAACTCAGGCGCTACATTCGGGCGCTCGCCCGCGCCGGCACGGACACCGCAGGCTACCGCTACGCGTTCTGGCAGAAGCTCTTTAGGCCGCTCGGGTGCATCGCAATGGCCTTCGTGGCCGCAGCGCTGTGCCTGCACCTGGCCCCGCGCGCGGCCTCGACCGCCTTGGCCGTGTTCGCGGTACTGCTGTTCGGGCTGGGGCTTTTGGTGCTCGAGCAGATCGCGGGCTTTTTCGTGGCGGGCGGGCGGCTTGCGCCGTTTTACGGCGCGATCTTGCCGCCGTGGTTCTTCGCCTCGGCGGGGCTTGCCCTCCTTTTGCAGCGCGAGGGCTATTGAATCTTTAAGAACGCCTCCTCAAGAGGAACGCGCACTTCTTCGCCGCGATCGAGATCCCGCACCGTGATCGCATCCTCAGCGAGCTCTTCCTCGCCGACGATCCAAGCCCAGCGCGCGCGCAGGTGATTCGCGCGCCGCATCTGGCGCTTGAGGCTGCCGC
>CAZTLD010000139.1:0-3443 GCA_964614395.1 uncultured Zetaproteobacteria bacterium | reverse complement strand
CCCAAAAGCGGAATCCGGCGCAGAAGCGGCACGCCGCCTTCGGTCTGCGAAGTGGTGCGCGTGAAGATGCCGCCCAGCACCACCGTCTCGCCGTTGTCCACCAAAAGCTTCGTCTTCACGGTCTTCTTGTCCAGGATCGGCTGGCCGCCGAACGGATTGTCCTTCGGCTGATCGCGGTGGATCTCAAGATCCATGATGATCGCCTTGTCCGCGGTGATCTGCGGCTTCACCTTCAGCGAAAGCTTCGCGCTTTGCATCTGCACCGACGACGTCGCCGCGCCTCCGGTAAACGTGGTCACGGTGAACGGAAGCTGAATGTCCTGCTCGATCAGCGCCTCCTGCAAGTTGCTCGTCACGACGCGGGGGCTCGAGATGACCTTCGCCTTGCCTTCGGTTTCGGCCGCCGAAAGCTCGAGGTTCAGGTTGAAGATGCCGCTGAACGAACCGAGCTGAATGCCGATCGCGCCGCCCGCGCTGTTCGTGACCGCCGCCGGAAGGTCCACGACCATCGGATTGCCGGCAGCTGGCCCGATTTGCACCGTGTTCGGGAACTTGTAGGCCGTCGTGTCGGTATAGGTCCCGCCCCAGCGGATGCCCAGTTCGCGCGTGAAGTCCTGCGAGGCCTCGACGACTCTCGATTCGATCAGCACCTGCTGCACCGGCCGGTCGATGCGGGCGATGATGCGCTTGATGTTATCGAGCCGTTCGCGCGTATCGGTGATGATCAATGTGTTGCTGCGCTCGTCCATCAGGATCGAGCCGCGCTTGGACAAAAGCTTGAGCCCCCCCTGCATAGAAGACGAGGCTGTCTGTGCCGCTGCACCTTTGCCGGCCTTGGCCTGCCCGCCGCCGCCTGCGGTCTGCAGCGACTGCCCCTCCAGAATCTTCTTCACGTCGTTCACCGAGACATAGCTCAGCTCGATGAACTCGGTGTAGAGGGGCTCTGCTTCCTCCGCGGACATTTGCGCCTTGCGCCGCGCCTCGGCGTCGGCCTGGATCACCTCAAGCGGCGCGATGCGCACCACGTTGCCGATCTGCTCCTTGCCCAAGCCTTTCGCGGCCAGGATCAAGTCCAGCGCCTGGTCCCACGGCACGTTCTCGAGCCGCATCGTGAGCTTGCCCTGCACGTCGTCGGACATGATGATGTTCAGATCGCTCATCTCCGCGATCAGCGCCAGCGCCTGGCGGATGTCGATGTCCTTGAAGTTGAACGAGATCCGCTGGCCATGATACGGGCTTGGCGCGCCGCCCGCCGCAGCCCCGCGCTTGGCGAGCGCCACGTCCATCGGCGTGAGGTTCAACGTGAACACATTGCCGCCTTGGAACGAGGTCACCTCCGCCCTCTCGCGCAATCTGGCGACGATGCGCACGTCCTCCCCGCGCCGATACACGTCCACCTGCCGCACCGGCCCCGGAAACGCGGACACGTCCATCGTCTTCTCAAGCCCTTTCGCCAGCCGCGCGCCCTTGAAGTCCACGATCACAAGATTCCCTTTCCGGCGCACGTCCACGACCGGATGCCCGCGATCGGTGCGCACGATCACCTTCCCGATCCGATCCTCGGATCGGAACTGCACGTCCTCGACGACTGGCGCGCTTGCCACCTTCTTCTCCGGCGCGCGGCGCATCCCGAAGCGCACGACGAACCGGTTCATCCCCGGCTCCAGCTTGTAGCCGCCTCGGGCAAGGCTTGAGAGACCCACCACGACACGCACGCGCCCGTTGCTCTGTCCCAAGTCCACCGTAGCTACATTCTGGGTCGGAAACGAATAATGGCTTTTGCCGGCGCGCAGCTCGGCGTTCCAGAAGTCCAGAATCAAACGCCGCCCGTCGGCGCTGCGAAACGCATTGTAGTTCTTCTCCAAACCCCGGCCTGCGATCACAAGCTCGGTGATCCCGTCCCGATCGCGCGCGAGCACGTCCTCGACCACCGCGCGCGGCTGTGCGGCCTTTTCTTCGGCAGGATGCGCAAACCGCACGACGAGCTCCTCGCCCTCGGCGCGCACATCCGGCTTGATGCGGCGCTTGAGCCTTATCTCCACGCGCGCGCCTTGCTCCGTATCGCGCACTGCGATCCGCTCCACCCCGCCGCCGCCACCCGCTTCGGCGAGCCCCGCCTCGGGATGCGCGCCCGGAACCATCACCACCACGCGCGGCGGCGCATCCAGCTCATAGACGCGAAACTGCGCCGGCGCATCGAGCACGATGCGCACCGTGTCCTCGCTCTCGCTTGTTTCAAGCCGCACGTCCTTGACCGTGGCGGCTGCGGCCGCCGCCGCTAGCCCCATCAAGCCAATCCATCCCCAAACCAGCCGCCGCATGGCCAACCTCCTCGCCTACCGCCGCCTGCCTCGGCGCGGTCTTTTCGGCTTTTGCTTTGCTTCGAGAAACCGGTAGGTCACCGCCTCGCCCGCGATTTGCAGCGCATTTTCGCGTTTTTCGATCGCAAGCCCCCGCACGTTCACGATCCGCGGAAGCTCTCCCACCTTCTTCAAGAACAACATCAACTGCCGGAACGTGCCGGACATCTTCAATGACACCGGCACCTCGGCATAGATCTTCTGCGGGCGTTCCCCCATCGGCTTGAACTCGGCGAACTCAAGCCCCGCTTCCTTGCCCACGAACGAAACCTGCTCCAGAAGATCCGGAATCTGCGACTTTTTCGGCAGCATCGCCAGCGCGATCGCCAGCTGTTTCTTCAGCTTGTTATACTCTTGACGCTTTTTCGGAAGATCTTTCGCCAAACGCAAGTTTTTCCGATAGCGGATCTCCTCCTGCTGCACGCGCGCCTGCTGCTGCGCGATCTCGTCCTGAATCGGCATCCAGCCGAACAGCCAGTAGAGCACCAACACCAACACCGCCGTGCCGGCCACCACCGCCGCCTTCAGCCACATCGGCCACGGCAGGATCGGCTTGAGCGCGTCCAGAAACGCCATCCGCTCGAGATCGAACATCAGCGCCTCCCTGCTGCGCCGGGCTGCTCGCGGCGGAACGTCAAATCAAACTTGCGCAGCACCGCTCCGCCGATCTCGGTGCGCGCAATTACGCCGAGACGCACATCGGCAAACTCCGGCCGCGCATCGAGCGCCCGCATGAAGTTCGCCACCGCCGCCGGACTCTCTCCCACGCCGTAGACTTGGATTTGAGCTCCGCGATCGACCAGTTTCGTGATCCACACATTTTGCGGGATCGCCTCGGCGATCGCGAGCAGCGTGCGAAAGCTTTCAAACCGCCCCTGTTGCAGCGCATCGATCAGCTTGAGCTTCTGCTCCACCTCGGCGCGCAGCTTGTCCAGATTGCGGATCTCGCCGATCTTCCTTTGCAGCATCGCGTTCTTCTGCCGCAGATCGGCGTATTTGTCCTCCAGCCCGCGTAGCGTGGCGGTGGCATAGGCATGCAGCGCACCCGCGATCACGATCGCGCCGAGCAGCGCGCCGAAAAAC
>CAZTLD010000138.1:0-3469 GCA_964614395.1 uncultured Zetaproteobacteria bacterium | reverse complement strand
CCGTGGCAGTGCACGCACGCCTTGCCGCGCCGGCGCACCTCTTCGGCCAACGCATACGACGCCGCAAGCGCCTTTTCCCCCACGGCCACGATCGCCACGTCCGGCCGCGGCGGCGGCTCGTCGGGCATAAGCAGCGCCAATCGCTCCACGCCCGCAGCAAACCCCACCGCCGGCACATCCGGCCCACCCAGCGCGCGCGCAAGCCCGTCGTACCGGCCGCCGGCCAAAACCGTCGCCTGCGCGCCAAGCGCATCGGAGACGAACTCGAACGCAGTGCGCACATAGTAATCCAGCCCGCGCACGATGCGCGGATTCACGCGATAGCCGATGCCAAGCGCATCCAGCCCCGCCCGCACCGCGGCGAAGTGCGCCGCGCAATCCTCGCAGAGATACGCAAGGATCTCCGGCGCTTTGGCCAGCGCCGCTTGGCATGCTTCGTTCTTGCAATCCAGCACCCTGAGCGGATTGTGCACGCTGCGCTTCTGGCAGTCCGCGCACAGGCGATCCTTGATCCCGGAAAGGAACGCCTGCAGCGCCTCGCGATACCTCGGCCGGCAGGCCGGACATCCCAGCGAGTTGAGCTCCAGCCGGATCGCGCCCTGAAGCGGCAGTGCCTCAAGAATGCGAAAGGCCGCTGCCAGCACCTCCACGTCGGCGCTGGGCGAGGCCTCGCCGAACAGCTCGCAGCCCACCTGCCGGAACTGCCGAAGCCTTCCTTTTTGCGGCCGCTCGCGGCGGAACATGTCCGCGACGTAAAACCAGCGCGTCTCGCCCCCCTTGCCCCCCGTCGCCTGCAGATACGCGCGCATCGCGCCTGCCGTGCCCTCCGGGCGCAGGCACAGATCGTCCCCGCCCTTGTCCACGAAGCGGTACATCTCCTTGCCGACGATGTCGGTCTCCTCGCCGATCGAGCGCACGAAAAGCTCCGTGCGCTCCACGGCCGGCAGGCGCACCTCGGCGAAGCCATAGCGCGCGAACACCTCTCGGGCTGCGGCTTCGATCGCCTGGTCTTTGGCCGCGTCCTCCGGCAGGCGGTCGTGAAACCCCCGCACCCTTTGCGCGATCAACGCCATCAGGCCTGCTCCTTCGCCTTTTCCGCCGCGATCCGCTCCACCTCCTCCACGACCCGCGCCACCAGCTCCTCGCTTCGCACCTTGCCGATGCGCTGGCCGCGCCGGTAGAGCGTGTGCACCGGATAGCCGCCGGTGATGCCGAGATCCGCCTCGCGCGCTTCCCCAGGCCCGTTCACCACGCAACCGATGATCGCGACATCCACGCGCGTGTGGATATGGGCAAGCTTTTGCTCCAGCTCTTCGACGATGCGGATCACATCGAACTTCTGCCGCGCGCAGCTCGGGCAGGCGATGATGTTCACGCCGCGCGTGCGCAGGCCCAGCGCCTTCAGGATCTCAAAGCCCACGCGCACCTCTTCCACCGGATCGGCGGCGAGCGACACGCGGATCGTATCGCCGATCCCTTCCGCAAGCAGCATCCCAAGGCCAATCGAGGACTTCACCGTGCCTGAGATGAGCGTTCCCGCCTCGGTGATGCCAAGATGCAGCGGATAGTCGCACATTCCCGCAAGCTTCCGGTAGGCCGCAACCGTCATCGGCACGTTGCTCGCCTTGAGCGAGACCTTGATCTCGCGGTAGCCCAAATCCTCGAGGATGCGGATGTGCCGAAGCGCGCTTTCCACCATCGCATCGGCGCACGGCTCGCCGTAGCGGGCAAGCAAATCCTCCTCAAGCGACCCGGCGTTGACACCGATCCGGATCGGCACGCGGCGCTCGGCAGCTCTCTCCACGACCCGCTCCACATTCCTGCGCCCGCCGATGTTGCCCGGATTGATCCGAAGCCCGTGCACGCCCGCATCGAGCGCTGCAAGCGCCAGCTTCCAGCTGAAATGGATGTCCGCGATCACTGGAATCGGGCTTTCCTCCACGATGCGCTTGAGGCTTTCGGCGGCCTTCGGGGTCGGCACCGACACGCGCACGAGATCCGCGCCCGCCTCGGCCACGCGCCGGATCTGCGCAAGCGTCGCCTCGGCATCCTCGGTGTTCGTGTTCGTCATCGTCTGCACCGCGATCGGCGCATCGCCCCCGATCGGCACATTACCCACGCGGATCTGGCGCGTGGGCCTGCGAGGCTTCGTAATCACATCTTTCACTGGCCTGCCCCCACCGCTTCCTCTTCACCCGCTGGCGCAGGCTCCGAGGCCGCCTGCCGCAGAAGCTCCAAGCGCTCCTTGAGCAGCCGCGCCCGGCGCAAGGATTCGGCGTATTCCTGATTGTCCGGCGCAAGCTTTGCCGCCTGCTCCCACTCGGCGATGGCTTTGTCCAGCTGCTCCTTGGCGAAGAACACGCGCCCTTTTTCGTAGTGCGCTTCGGCCGCCTTTTTCATCTGCGCTTCCAGCTTGCCCAAGAGCTTCTTCGCTTCTTGAGCCTCCTTGTCCGGCCCCTCCCGCTGAATACGGCGCAGCGCCCGCTTGGCCTGCAAGAGCTTTCCTTGCTCGATCCAGCGCCGCACCTCGGCCACGCTCGGCAGGGGCTTGACGATGGCGCGAAGCTTGGCCGTTTGCACGGAAGGCTTGACCCTCGCGCGATGTTTGCGTTTTCTTCGCTTGGCGTGTTTGGCTTTGGTGGTTTTCTCCGCAAGCGCCTTGGTAAATGCATCGGGAAGCTGGGCACGAATCGCTTCCGCAAGCTTCTGGCCCGTTTCGGAGTCCGGCTCGAAGCGCAAAAAGCTTGTGATCTCGATCCAAGCGATTTCGGGGGCGGTGTCTTTCAAGCGCTTCGCCTCGGCCAAAGATCTTTCTGCATGCCGTTCGATCATCTCCTCGATCCTTGCCTGCATCTGCTGCCAGATCGGGTCCTCGGTGCCGGCCAATGCCCTCGGCGGATGGGCGAACGCCTCCCGCGCCTGCAAAAGTGACGCATCCAACGCATCCTGCGCCTCGGCGAGCGCCAGCATCCGCGCGATGCGGCCTTTGAGCTCAGCCCGGCGCTTGCGCGCGATAAGCACATCAGGCTTGATCGAAAAGCTCGCCGATTGCGCGTAAAGCTCGGCTGCACGCATCCACATCCCGCGCTGCTCCGCCGCCTCGGCCTGCAGACGGTATTTGCGGATGAGCTTAAGCCTTGCCGGGTCCACCTTTCGGCGCAGAAAACGCCGCGCCCGCGCGTAGTGTGGCGAATCCTTCGGCACCGACAAAAGCAGCTTGCGCGCCTCCATCACTTCACCGCGCGCAAGCATCTTCTCGGCGCTCGCCACGGGATCGCCCAAGCCCGCCTGCACGACGAACCGCTCCAAACTCGCACAACCCGCAAGCAGCGCACACACCAAGGCCCAAACGACGGCTCTCACAGCTTCCCCTCTTGCTTGAGCACTTCCAGCGACCCGGAAGGCAGCGTCAAATCGAGCGCCCGCGCCACCGCGTAGTGGATCTCGTCCTCCACGGAGCGGTCGGCCG
>CAZTLD010000137.1:0-3475 GCA_964614395.1 uncultured Zetaproteobacteria bacterium | reverse complement strand
GAGCCGGTTTCGCTGCATCGGCTGCCGAAGCTCGACGCCCATGGGCGCGCGCAGGTGCAGGCGCTGCGCGCGGATTATCCGCATTTGCCGGTGCCGCTGTTGCACCACTGGTGCGCGGACGAGCGTGGTGCGCCCAGGCTTTTTGCTGTCTGCCGCGCGTTGTGGGAGAAGGCGTGGGCGCAGCAGCAGCGCGATCAGGCGCCGTGGGTCGTCGCGGTGCACGCGCTCATCCTCGGCTTGATCCGGCAGGCGGCGGCCTCGGCGAACCGCGACCAAGACGAGTCCGTCGATCACGCGATGCTGTGCGTGGGCGGGGGACTGTTTCAGCGGGAGTTGGCGGCGTTTCTGCGCGAGCAGGTGGGCGGCGATGTGGATCTCACGACCCTGGCTGCGCTTGAGGGCATGGCGATTGCGGCGACCCCCTTCGTGTTCATCGGCCGCCAGCTGCCCGCCCCGCTCATCGCCGACGATCCACGGATGATTCGCCTGTACGGGCTGGAGCCGGAACTCGTGCCGCGCATGCGCGCGCTGCGGGCGAAGCTCGGCGTTCGGCAGGAAGGCGGGATGTTGAACCTGCTTGTGCGCGATGCGCTCGGCGATCACCTGCTCCGGCGGGCATGGGCGCGGCTTTCGCTGTGGGAAGTGGCGATCCGCACCCGCAACGGCAAGTGGATGCAGTGGGTGTTGGATGTGAAGGCGCTGGATCGCCTGCTGCGCGGCGAGCGCCCGCCGCCGGCGATGCTCGCAGAACTTTCGGGGCTGCGCGACATGCCGTTTGCCGCGTGGTTCCTTTCCTGGATCGAGCGCGGCAAGCCCCCCGCCGACGCGCGCCCGTGGACGACCGATGTGCGCGTGCTCAACGCGTTTCGCGTCTTTGAAGAAGACGCGCGCATCGAGGGCGAAAGGCGCAAGAGCGAAGCTGCGTGGCTGGATCAGGGCGAGGCGTTGGCCGGGCGGATGCAGGGCGCGGAAGCGGTGCGCAAGTTCGAGGCTGCTTGGCGCGAAGGCGAGATCGTCTGGATCACCACCGATCCCGAGGCGCCGCTGCTGCACGGCGCAGCGGCCACCGTCCAAGGCTGCCTGCGCATTTCGTGGAGCGATTATCTCGCGGCGATGCTGCCGCTTTATGGCGAGGGCGCGCAGGCGTTTCTGGCCGAGACCTTTGCGCCGAAAATCGCCGAAATCCTCAGCGCAAAGCATTGCTTTGTGGAGTCGCTGTCCGGGGAGGGAGCGCTCGTGCGCGGGGAGACTTCGGCGTTGGTGCGGCTTGCGGGGCGCCTGCGCGCCGCATTGGCCGAATGGTGGCAGGAAGTGCGCGACGATCCGCAAAAGCCCATGCCGCTTGCGCCGATCGGGATTGCGGTGATGGGGGATTGGTTAGCCGTGTCCGGAGCGCGCAGCTGGGCGTTTTCCACCGCGGTGGCCGTGGCCGATGGGCTCATCGCGCACGAGTTCGGCGCTGGCCGCCTCCTTCGCTGGCGTGCGCAGAAGCGGGGAAGCCCTCTCGGTGCGGTGTGGATCGAAAAGCTGAGGGTGAGCGAGGAGCTTGCCGTGCACCTGCTGTTCAACGAAGGCGTGGCGCTCACGGAGCAGGCCGTGTCGGCGTGGGCGGCGGCCGCCGAGCGGCAGGGGAAGGTGAAGTGGATCCGCGTTCCCGCCAAGGAAGCGGCCCAGCACCTTGCCGGCTTTGCCCTTCCCAAGCAGGGGCTGGAGCTCGTCGTGCACCTGCCCAACCGGGCGGATGCGCCGATCACGGTGCTGCGGCGCGTGGGGGTGGCTGAGATCGGCGGCGGGCGCACCGAGGTGTTCGAGCTTGCCTGCGAGGATCATCCGGGCGGGCGCGCGCTTGTGGAGGCGGTGCGGCGATGGACCGGGCGCAGCTAGCCGAGCTTCTTGCCGCGCGCTGGATGCGGCGGAGGCGCGTGGCGGTGGCGTTTTCCGGCGGCGCGGACTCGACGGCGTTGCTTGCGGCTGCGGTTTTGGCGGGGCTGAAACCCGAGGCGTGGCACATCGATCACGGCTGGCATCCGCGCTCTGGCGCGTGGGCGGCGCACGCCCGGCGCGTGGCGGAGGATTTGGGCGTGCGCTGTGTCGTGGTGCGGGTGGCGCAAGGGCGCGGCAACCTTGAGGCCGAAGCGCGGCGCGCGCGCTTTCGCGCCTTTGAAGAGCTGGCCCGTCGGCGGGGGATCTCCACGGTTTGGCTTGCGCACCACGCCGACGATCAGGCGGAGACGATCGCGCTGCGCTTGCTGATGGGCGCAGGGCCCGAAGGACTTCGTGGGATGCAGGAGCGCCGGCAGGTGCGAGGACTCGTGCTGGAGCGTCCTTTGCTCCGTTGGCGGCGGGAGGCGATCCGCGCGCGGGTGCGCGAAGCAGGGATCCCGTGGATCGAAGATCCGGCCAATCTTGATCTGCGCTTTCGCCGCGTGTGGGTGCGGCGGCGGCTGTTCCCGCAGATCGAGGCGTTGGGCGTGGATCCGGTGCGCTTGTTTTTGCGCCTTGGCGCGCAGGCGGCGCGCGTGCACGAAGCGCTGATGGGGGAGCTTGCCCGTGTGCCGATCCGCGCCCGGGAAGGGAAGGCCTTTGTGGATCTGGAAGCTTGGCGCGCGGCGCCGAGCCCTCTGCGCGCGCTGATCCTGAAGGCTTTGATGCGCTGCGTGCTGGGGCCGGGTGTCGCGCCCGGCCGACGACACATCATGCTTGCCGAGCGCTGGACCGCGCAGGGCGCGCGCGGAGGGGTGGACATCACGCGCGGACGGCTGATGCGCGAGGGGCAAACGATCGCGTTCGGCGCGCGCGGCTTCATGGAATCTTCATCTACGCCCCGTTATCGTTCTTCGTAGCAAGGAGGTCGGGATGCGCAATGCGGTGTTGTGGCTGATCGTGGGGCTGGCGCTGGTCTCGGTGCTGGAGATGTTCGAGGCGCCCGCGCCCGGCGAGCGTCTTTCTTATACCACCTTCGTGCAGCGGCTCAACGAGGACATGATCGAAACGGCCACCATTCAGGATCACGAGGTGCGCGGCCAGATGCGCACGCCGGACGGCCGGATCACGAACTACAAGGTCACGATCCCCGAGGATCCTGGTCTTTACCAGCGGCTTTTGGATCACGGGGTCGTCGTCACGGTGGAAAAGCCGCGCGAGATGCCTTTCTTGCTCACGATGCTGGTGTCGTGGTTTCCGATGCTGCTGCTCATCGGCATCTGGGTGTTTTTCATGCGCCAGATGCAGAACGGCACGCGCGGCGCAGGCGGGGCGTTCACGTTTGGCAAGAGCCGCGCGCGCCTGCTGACGGAAAACAAGAACAAGGTGACGTTCAAGGACGTGGCCGGCTGCGATGAGGCCAAGCAGGAAGTGCAGGAGATCATCGAGTTTCTGAAGGATCCGGGCAAGTTCACGCGGCTTGGCGGGCGCATCCCGAAGGGCGTGTTGCTCGTCGGCCCGCCGGGCACGGGCAAGACGCTGCTTGCGCGCG
>CAZTLD010000136.1:0-3519 GCA_964614395.1 uncultured Zetaproteobacteria bacterium | reverse complement strand
GGCGTGCTCGGCGAGGAACTTCGCCACGCCCTCGGGCGTGGGCTCCATCGCGGGCTTGCCGCGCTCCCATTCAGCCGGGCACACCTCGCCGTGCTCCTCGTGGAACTGCAGCGCATCCACCATGCGGATCATCTCGTCGATGTTGCGCCCGAGCGGAAGATCGTTCACCACCTGATGGCGCACGATGCCCTCGCGGTCGATCAAGAACGAGCCGCGATAGGCCACGCCCTCCGGCGCCTCCACATCATAAGCGCGGCAGATCTCGTGCTTGACGTCCGCGACCAGCGGATAGCGCACCGGCCCAATGCCGCCCTTGTCCACCGGCGTGTTGCGCCAGGCGATGTGCGTGAACTGTGAATCGATCGAAACGCCGATCACCTGCGTGTTGCGCTTCTCGAACTCCTCGATGCGATGGTCGAACGCGATGATCTCGGTCGGGCACACGAACGTGAAGTCCAGCGGATAGAAGAACAGCACCACATACTTGCCGCGATAGTCGGAAAGCGAGAAATGCTCGTTGATCGAGCCATCCGGCATCACCGCCGTCGCCGTGAAGTCCGGCGCATGCTTGCCTACGAGAACGCTCATGGATCACCTCCTTGCTGCTTCGCTTCTCAGCGCAAACGCTACTGGTTTTGTCGGGATTGTGCACCTTCTTGGGCGCTTTCTGTTTCCTCGGGCAGCGTGAACTCGACGAAGATTTCCTTCGCGCGCGGCACCTTCTTTTGAATGCGATCCTCCAGCGTCTTGCGGATTTCGTTGAGCTGGCGCACAAAGCGCCGAACCTGCGCCACCTCCTGCGGCGACATGTGCTGAAACATCGTTTCCTCGCGCAGCTCCACCTCGGCCATCAACACCGACGAATCGGGCGAGAACACGATGGAACTCACGCGCGGAATGCTCTGCACATGCACGTCTTTTCCCCACTCGCGCCGCGCGGCTTCATTCAGCTCCGGATCGGCGCGATTGATGAGATAGCTCCGGTTGAGCGTGGCAAGGAAAATCGCGAGCGCCCCCATCAGCACGCCGATGAGCACCGCCGCGATCGTGTCAAACCAGATCGAATCCGTGGCATCGCCAAGCGCAATCCCGAGGATCGCGATGCCCACGCCCAGCACCGCCACCGAATCCTCGACCAGCACGGCCAGCGTGGTCGGATCGCGCGTTTCCACGAGCCACTCGCGGAAGCTTTTGCCTTCCTTTCGCCGCTGCCGGTTGAACTCGCGCAGCGCGACGAACAGCGTAAAACCCTCCACCACGAGCGCAAGCGCAAGCACGAAAAGGCTGATCCCAAGCCCCACCGGCGCATAGCCTTCCTGCAGGCGTTCGATCGCGTGCAGCACCGTGTATCCGCCGCCGAGGAAGAAGATCGCCACCGCCGAGACCAGATTCCAAAAGTAGCGCTCCTGGCCGTAGCCGAACTGGTGCTCGTCGTCAGGCTTGCGCGTGGAGCGATGAAGCCCGATCCACAAAAGCGTTTGGTTGAGCGTATCTGCCAGCGAGTGCAGCGCCTCGGCGAAGATCGCGCTTGATCCGGTCAGCGCAAAGCCTATGAACTTGGCCACCGTCACGGTGAGATTGCCAAGCACCGCGGCCGCCACCGGCCGCATCGCGCCTTCCCAACTCATCCGCTCCTCCTAGAGTGTTTCGCCATGTGGCGCGTGGAACATCAGGGCTTCGTCGTCGGCATTCAACCGGCGCTTGCCGACAACTACATCCACCTCGTCGCACCGGAGAACACGGATGCCGCGATCGCGATCGATCCCGCCGACGCCGAGCAAGCGCTTGCCGCTGCGCGCGCGCTGGGGCGGCGCATCACCCATGTGCTGAACACCCATCACCACTGGGATCACACCGGCGGCAACGAGGCGCTCGCGCAAGAAGGCGCCGAAGTCTGGGGGCCGGCGAACGAGCCGATCCCCGCCCGCACGCGGGGGCTTTCGCCCGAAGCGCGCGTCGTGTGCGCCGGGGTTTCCATCGAAGTGCTGGACGCAAGCGGGCACACGAGAGGGCATCTCGCTTATCGCATCGGCGATGCGTTGTTCTCCGGCGATGCGCTGTTCGCCGCCGGCTGCGGCCGGCTGTTTGAGGGCACGCCGGCGATGATGTGGGCTTCTCTCGTGCGGCTTGCCTCGCTTCCCGACGACACGCGCCTTTACTGCGCCCACGAATACACGGTGGCGAACCTGCGCTTCGCCGCGTCGCTGGGCTCGCCGCGCCAAGAGGAGGTGGAAGCGCGCCTTGCCGCCGCCCGGGCCCGCCAAGAAGCGGGGCTTCCCACGATCCCGAGCACGATCGGCGAGGAAAAGCGCACGAATCCGTTTCTCTGGCCGCTCGATCCCGCGATGCGCCGCTGGATCGCCGAGCGCTTCGGCGTCGAAGACGATCCCGTGCGTTGCTTTGCAGCGCTGCGCGCGGCCAAAGACCACTTCTAGCTCCTCGCAAACAGCCGCTCGAGCTCTTTGAGGCCCAGCCGCACATAGGTCGGCCGCCCGTGGTTGCACTGCGCGATGTTCGGGGTTTCGGCCATCTGCGAAAGCAAGGCCTCGATCTCCTCCATCGTCATCGCGCGCCCGAAGGTCGTGGCCGCCTTGCAGGCGCGATCGGCGAACCACTTGCGCCAGATGCGCGGCCCCTGCTCGGAGCTCGGCACATCACCCACGGCGATCGCCGCCTGCACCCAGCCCTCGACGATGCGCTCCGGCGCCTCCTGCCCCGCGAGCAGCGCCGGAACACCCAAAATCCGCCAGCCGTCTTCGTCCTCGGCAAGCAAGATCCCGAAGCGGGCCAAGTCCTTGGCATGCGCTTTCAGCCACGCGTGCGCCTCGGCATCCGGCCGCCAATGGTGCGGAGCCAAAAGCCGCTGCGCCGGAAACGAGCCGCTTTGCGCCAAAAGCGCCTTGCCGCGCTCATAAAGGATCCGCTCGTGCACCGCGTGCGGATCGATCAGCAAAAGCCCATCCGTCGTTTCCGTGACAATGTAGCGCTTTTGCACCTGCCCCAGCGGGCGGCCGAACGGATGCGGGCGGGCAAAGGCCCACGCGGCCTGCGGCTCCTCCACCGCAAGCGGCTCGGGGGCCATGGAGCGCGGCGCGACAGGTGCGCTTGCGCTCGGGCTTGAGCGCGGCGCAAGCAAGCGCACCGCATCATCCGCAAGCGCCGAGGCCGCATGCGCGCCGCCTTGGCCGATCGCTTCCAGCGCGGCCTGCACCACCGCCTGCCGCACCGCCGCCGGCCGGGCAAAGCGCACCTCGCGCTTGGCCGGATGCACATTGACATCGACCGCAGCCGGATCCATCTCGATGCACACCACGGCGATCGGAAAGCGCTCGCTGAGCATCACGTCCTGATAGGCGCGCCTCAGCGCCGAAAGCAGCATCCGATCGCGAATCGGCCGGCCGTTGACGAGCCAGAACACCTTGGAGGCATCGCGGTGCGTATGCGTGGGCAGCGCAAACACGCCCCACACCGACACCCCCTCGTGCATCGCCCTTCCCTCGCGGTAGTCGGCCGCATCCC
>CAZTLD010000135.1:0-3520 GCA_964614395.1 uncultured Zetaproteobacteria bacterium | reverse complement strand
GATCTCGACTATGTGCCGCATCGGGCGCGCAAGGCCGCGATCCGCGTGGCCCTCAGCAACTCGTTCGGGTTCGGCGGCACGAACGCGACGCTGATCTTCAAGCGCTTCGAGGCATGAGCCCGGCCGTTCTGCACTTGCCGGGGATCGCCCCCGCAAGTGCGGCGCGGCTGTGGGCGATGGATCCCGCGCGCTGGGCGGCGTGGCTGGAAGACCCGCGCGCCGGCGGCGTGGCGATGCTGGCCTCGGCCGAAGGGCGCACGCGCAGCTACGGATACGGCGATCGGGAGGCGTTCCGCGAGGACCTTGCCGCGCTAGGCGGCGAGGCGCTTGCGGTGCGCGGCGTGCGTGCGGTGTGCTTTCTTGCTTACGAGGCGGCGGCGTGGTTTGAGCGCGTGCCGCAGCCGAAGGCACCGGTGCCCTGCTTGGCGTGGTTGCACCAGCCAAGCGTCAGCGTCCATTTCGACACGACGGGGGCTGTGATCGTCGCCGATTCCTCCGCCCAGGCCGAGGAAGTCGCGCGCGCGCTCAAGCAGGGAGCGGCGGGGCGCGCCCCGCAGCGCGAGGTAGCTTGGGGCAGCATCTCCGCGCAGCCGGATCCGGAAGGGTTTTGCGCTGCGGTGCGGCAAGTGAAGGACTACATCGCCGCAGGCGACATCTTTCAGGCCAACATCGCGCGCTTCTTCTCCGCGCCGTTTCCGCAAGAGGGGCTGGAAGCGCTCTACTGGAGGCTGCGCGCGGTCAATCCCGCGCCGTTTGCGGGCTTCGTGCGCCTGGGGGATGGGCGTTATCTTCTTTCTTCGTCGCCGGAGCGGCTCATCCGCATCCAAGGACGACGGATCGAGGCGCGGCCGATCGCCGGCACCCGCCGCCGCGCGCAGGGCGCGCGCGATCGCCTCCTCGAGCGCGAGCTTTTGCTTTCGGAAAAGGAGCGCGCCGAGCATGTGATGCTCGTGGATCTGGTGCGCAACGATCTCGGGCGCGTGTGCGCGTATGGCACGGTGCGGGTGGACGAGATGATGACGGTGGAGCGCTACGCGACGGTGCAGCATATCGTTTCTAATGTGAGTGGGGTGCTGCGGAAGGATATAGGGCTGTATGAGGCGCTGGCCGCGGTGTTTCCCGGCGGGACGATCACCGGCTGCCCGAAGGTGCGGGCGATGGAGATCATCCACGCATGCGAGCCGCGCCCGCGCTGGGCCTATACGGGGTCGCTGGGCTACATCGGCTGGGACGGCAGCGCGGATTTCAACATCCTGATCCGCACCTTCTGGTATGCAGATGGCGCGCTGCACTGGGCGGCAGGGGCAGGGATCGTCGCCGACTCGGTCCCGGAACGGGAACTGATGGAAACCGGGCACAAGGCGCGGGGGTTGGAGCGTGCGCTCGGGCTTGAGCGCGCAGCGTAGCCTCGATCGGGCAGCGGGGCTGGTGGCGCTGTTTGCGGCGCTGGAGGCCGCAGGCGGCTGGTGGACGAACTCGCTCGCGTTGCTTGCGGACGCGGCGCACATGGCCTCCGATGTCGCCGCCCTGATGCTGGCGGCGATCGCCGGGCGCATCGCCGCCCGCCCGGCGCAGCCGACGATGAGCTTCGGCTACGGGCGCGCGCGGGCGCTCTCCGCGCAGATCAACGGAATGCTCCTGTGGATGCTCGCAGGCTGGATCGGCTGGGAGGCGGTGTTGCGGTTGCAGGCGCCGCCCGAGGTGAAGGGAATGGGGATGTTGCTCGTGGCCGCAGCCGGCTTGCTCGTCAACCTCTGGGTGCTGCGGCTTTTGCACGGCCACACGCATGCGATCCATGTGCGCGGCGCGTTCTGGCATGTGGTCGGCGACCTTTTGGGGTCGCTGGCCGCGATCGTGGCGGGCTTGGGGATCGTGTGGGGGCGCTGGCTGTGGCTCGATCCGCTGGTGTCGTTGTTCGTCGTCGGAGTGTTGGCGTGGGGCGGCTGGATGCTGGTGCGGGAGAGCACCGCAGAGTTGATGGAGGCGGTGCCCAAAGGCTTTTCGCCGTCGCAGATTGCGGCAGCGCTGGTGGCGGTTCCTGGCGTGCGCGGCGTGCACCACCTGCACATCTGGCGCGTGCCGAGCGGCGAGGTGGCGGCCTCCCTGCACCTTGAAATCGAGCGGATGCAGGATTGGGCGGAGGTGCTCGCCGAAGTCCACCGGAAGCTGTGCGCGCTCGGGATCACGCATGCGACGGTTCAACCGGAGCCCGGCCCCTGCCCGGAGGCGGAGGCCTGCGAGGGGGCGGCCTCAAGCGAAAGCACATGCCAGAAGCCGCCGTCGGCCGACGGGCGGTAGCGTCGGATGCGGTCGGTGCGGTAGGCGGCGATCACAGGCTCGCGCCACAGCGGAATGTACACGAGCGCTTCGTGCATCCTGCGCGCCACGCGGCGATAGAGCGCCGCGCGCGCGCTGAGGGTGGGCGCGCTGCGGGCGGCATCGAGCCAGCGGTCCACCTCCGGATCGCGAAAGCCTCCGCGGTTCGCGCCGCGCGGCGGCGTCATCTGTGAGTGCAGAATCCAGCGGTAGATTTCTGGGTCGCGCACGCCGACCCACGCAAGCGAAAACACATCAAAGTCCCCGCGCTTGATGCGCGCGTAAAACGCTCCCCATTCCAGCGATTCGATCTTGGCCCGCACGCCGATCCGCCGCCACATCGCCTGAATCGCCTGCGCAAGCCAGATTCGTTCGGCGTTCGTGCTGGTGCGATAGGTGATCGTGAAACGCACACCATCGGGCCTGCGCGGATAGCCGGCTTCATCGAGCAGCCTTTCCGCCGCGTCTGGATCGAAGGGGTAAGGGGGAAGCTCCACGCCCGCCCAGTGTTCAGGCGGTAGGATCGTTTCCGCAGGCACGGGAAGCCCGCCGAACAGCCCCTCGATCAGCGCCTTGCGGTCGATCGCCATCGCGAGCGCCTGGCGCACCCGCCGATCGGAAAGCGGGGGCTTGCGCAGGTTCAAGCCGATGTAGGCGAAGGTGAGCGAAGGCCTTGCGACCAGCCGGATCCGGGCGCGCCGGCGCAGAAACGGCACGAGGTGCGCCGGGATGTCGCCCTGAATCAGATCCAACTCTCCGCGGGCAAGCTTGAGCGCCCGCGTGGTGGGATCGGGCACGACGCGAAAGACGATCGCCTCGGGTGCGGTGCGCGGCGCATTGCCGGTTTTTGCAAGCCGGATCACGCCGTTGTTCCAGGAGATCGTTCGGTATGGCCCGCACGAAGGAGGATGGCGCGGCATCGGCGGGGCATGCGCCGCCTCTTCGGGCAGCACGCCCACCGACAACCGCACCGGCAGCATCGGATCGGGCGTGCGCGCCCGAACGACGAGCGCGTCGCGCTCGGCGTGAATCTCTGCGATCTCGGCAAGCTGCGCGGCCAGCGGCGAGCCCAGCCGAGGGTCGCGCGCGGCGTTGAGGGCGGCTGCGACGTCCTGCGCACGCACGGGCCGTCCGTCCGCAAAGCGCCAGCCGCGGCGCAGCGCAAACCGCCAAGTGTAGGGATCAAGCCGCCGCCAGCTTTGCG
>CAZTLD010000134.1:0-3523 GCA_964614395.1 uncultured Zetaproteobacteria bacterium | reverse complement strand
CTGGCGCACCCGGAAGGATTCGAACCTCCGACCTTCTGGTTCGTAGCCAGATGCTCTATCCAGCTGAGCTACGGGTGCGCTTGCCTTTCCGGCGGGCGAATGGTAACGCGGGCGATCCAGATTTTCCACCCCTCAATCTCCGGCCCAAACAGTTGCGGGAAACGCGCAAACATCCACCCGCGATACACCGGATCGCCATCGCGCACGATCTCCACGAACGCCGCCGGGTTCTCTTCCTCCCCCTGCACCCATGCTTTGCCGTCCCAAGCAAGCCGCTCGGCGCACGCGACAAGCTCCGCCGAAAACCCCCGCGGCCCTTGGACGGCGCCCTCGCCTGCGCGAAGCCGCACCCGCCAGGTTTTGGCTTCGCGGGTGTCGAGAAATACGAGCTCTGCCTCGCCCTCGCGCGAAGCCCACTCCGGAATGAGATGCACCGCCCGCACACCCTCGGAAAACGCATCGTGCGGATCGGGCGGCGGCGCGATGGAAAGCTTCCAAGGATAGGCAGGCTTATTCGGCTGGGAGCACGCGGCCAGCCAAAAGAAAAGCGCCGCCCATGCGGCGCGGAAACTGGCGGAGAGAGTGGGATTCGAACCCACGGCACGGGTTATCCCCGTGCAACTCCTTAGCAGGGAGCCGCCTTCGACCACTCGGCCATCTCTCCGTGTTCGACCTCTGGCGGAAGGGGTGGGATTCGAACCCACGGGGGGCTTTCCGCCCCCGCCGGTTTTCAAGACCGGTGCATTCGACCGCTCTGCCACCCTTCCGTGCGGGAAAGGATAGGCGATCCAACCATCCATGCAACCCCCTTTCCTCCCCAAGCTAGAGGCCAAGCTCATCCGGCCAGGATGAGCATCCGCATTCCTGATCGGAAGCTTGCGCGCAAGCGTTCGGCGAGATTGCACGAAGCCTCGCTTGGCCGCATCCTCTCGCCGATGCGTTGCCCAGAGTGCGGCCTGCCGGTGTTGGAGACGGACACGCGCTGCGAGGGATGCGGCGCCGCGCTGAATTCCGCCTCCGCGCGCGCGCAAGCCAAAGCCGAGCAGGGGATGCTCGGCCCCTATCGGCTGCTTGAGAAGATCGGCGAGGGCGGCATGGGCGTCGTCTGGCGCGCGGAAGACACGCGCTTGGGGCGCGAGGTCGCGCTCAAGGTGCTGCACCCGCAATGGCTGCGCGATCCGGCGCTCAAGGAGCGCTTCCGCCGCGAGGCGCAGGTGCACGCGAAGATCCAGCACCCGAACATCGTCACGCTCTACACGCTCTACGAAGAGGGCGAGACGATGGCGCTCGTGATGGAAATGGTGCACGGAAAGAACCTGCGCGAGTATGTGCGCGAGCGCGGCAAGCTCACGCTGGGCGAGGTGTTCGCCCTTGCCGATGCGATTTTGAAGGGGCTGGAGGCGGCGCATCAGCTCGGCGTCGTACACCGGGACCTGAAGCCGGCCAATGTGCTGATCACCGCCCGCGGCGAAGTCAAGATCATGGACTTTGGGCTGGCCAAGCCCGAGCAGGCCGATACGGAACTCACGCAAAGCGGTGCGATCGTCGGCTCCTACCGCTACATGGCCCCGGAGCAGATCTTGGGCGAAGCGGTCACGCCGCGCACCGATCTCTACGCGTTCGGCGTGATGCTCTACGAGCTGTGCACGGGAAGGCTTCCGTTCGACGCAAGCGGCCGCGGCGGCGAGTTCCGCATCATGGAACACCATGTGCGCACGCCGCCCACGCCGCCCCGCACCTACAACCCAGACCTCCCGCCGGCGCTGGAGGCGCTGATCCTGAAGCTGCTCGCCAAAAGCCCCGAAGAGCGGCCCGCCAGCGCCGAGGAGGTGCGCCGCGAGCTCATCCGCATCCGGCATATGCTCACGCAGCGCGAACTGGGGAAAGCGCGCGCCCACCTGCCGCCGCCAGGCAAAAAGCTGAGCAACTGGGAGATCCTCAAAGGGCTGTGGCGCGCGTTCCTGCGCAAACTGGGCCTGAGAAACGACGCCTCCCGCCATTGACCACCGCCATCCTTCGCATTGAGCGCATCGCCCCCCGGGGGCTCGGGGTGGGCCGGCTGGACGATGGGAAGGTGGTGCTGGTGCGCAATGCCGCACCGGAAGAGCTCGTGCGCGTGCGGCTGTTTCGCGCACGCGGGACATGGTTCGGGGAAACGATCGAACGCATCGAGCGCGGCCCGATGAGCGCCGAGCCGAGCTGCCCGGTGGCCGAGGCCTGCGGCGGGTGCGCGTTGCAGTTCGTGCGCACGGAAGCGTGGGCGCGGATCAAGGCGGCGTGGGCCGCGGAGGCGTTTCGCGGGATCGCGCCGGAAGCGCTGTTGCCGCTTAAAGCGCCGCGCGTAGGCCCGCGAAGGCGCGCGCGCATCTTTCGCGGAGCGGACGGCTGGGGCTTTCGCCGCTGGCATTCGCACGAGGCCGTGCCGCATGCGCATTGCCCGATGCTTTCCGATGCACTCAACGACGCCACCCGAGCCTTGCGCGAGGCGACGAGCGATGCGCGCGCGGCGCTTTTGGTTCAAGTGGGGGATGCGGTGCATCTGGTGCTTGAAGGCGGCACGAAGCCGCAAGCGCTTTCCGGCGTGCGGCTTTGGCGAAAGACCCGAAAGGGGCTTGCGCCTCTGAGCGGCGCGCGGCTTGCCCGCGAAACCCTCCCGCAGGGCGCGTGGTATGCGCCGCCGCCGGGAAGTTTCGTGCAGTCGGCGCTTGGCGCCGAGCATACACTTGCGGACACGCTGCTCGAATGGCTCGCGGATGCGGAAACGGTGGGGGATCTATTTTGCGGGGCGGGCGCGCTTTCGCTGCCGCTCGCCGCAGCCGGCAAGCGCGTGATCGGCGCGGATGTGGACGCCGAGGCCGTCGCCGCCGCCCGATTCGCCGCGCGCGCGCAAGGGCTCGATGCCCATTATCGCGTGGAGGACCTAAGCCGCCCAGAGCGCCTTGCCGACTGGGTGGGGCTGGATGCGCTCGTGCTCGATCCGCCCCGCAGCGGCGCGAAAGAGGTGTTGGGAAAGCTTGGGATATTGCTTCCGCGGTGGCTCGTGATGGTGCACTGCGATGTGGCCAGCGCCCGCCGCGATGCGACGATCGCGCATCGCTTCGGCTACCGCGTGCAGGCCATCCGCGCTTGGGATTTCTTCCCTGGCGCCGGCCATGTGGAAGTGGCAAGCCTATGGCGGCTTGGGCGCTAGCGCTCGTTCTGATGCTTCCGGCGGCTGGGCATGCCGTCTCGATCGGCATCGCCACGGAGCCAGCCACGCTCGATCCGAGGTTCGGCACCGATGCCGCCAGCGCCCGCATTCAGGAGCTCGTGCACTGCCGGCTCGTGCGCGTGGACGAAAAGGGGCTGCCCCAGCCGATGCTTGCGCAAAGCTGGCGGCGGCTTGATCCCTACACGTGGCGGTTTGCGCTGCGCCGCGGCTGGCGCTTTGCGGACGGACGGCCCGTGCGCGCGCAGGACGTCGCAGCCACCCTCAACGCCGCGCGCGACCCTCGGCTGGGCTCGCCGCTGGCCGCGCAGCTTG
>CAZTLD010000133.1:0-3587 GCA_964614395.1 uncultured Zetaproteobacteria bacterium | reverse complement strand
CACGGCGAGGTGCACGAGGAATCCATCCATCCCGACGGCGCGATCGAGTTGGATGTGACGATGCCTGCCGCGCTGTGGGGGCGGATCGACGAGGAGGGCGGGCGCGCGCGGTTGCGGGAATCGTAGGAACCCTCAAGGTTTCGCGGCATGAAGGTGGGCGTGGCTGGCGCAGGGGCCGTGGGCGCGCACTACGGCGTGAAGCTCGCAAGCGCGAAGATGGACGTGCGTTTGCTTGCGCGTGGCGCGCATCTGGAGGCGATCCGCCAACAGGGACTTGTGCACATGGATCCGGACGGGCGCAAGACCCGCTGGGCGCTGCCTGCAAGCGACGATCCCGAGATCCTCGCCGATTGCGAAGCGGTGCTGATCGGCTGCAAAACGACGCAGCTTGAAGCGCTTCTTTCCGCGATCGCGCCGCACATCAAGCCGGATGCGATGGTCGTCACGTTGCAAAACGGCGTGCGCGCACCAGAGATGGCCGCCGCGCATTTGCCAGGGCGGGCGATCGTGGCCGGCAGCGCCTTCATCGGCGCACGCCGCGTGCAGCTTGGCGTGATCGCGCACACCGCCGCCGGTGGCATCGGATTGGCCCGCTGGTGGGGCGAGCCGCGTGGGCGGCTGGCGCAGCTTGCCGGCGCGTGGGCAAGGGCGGGGGTGCCGGTGCGGGTGGAAACCGACGCGCGCGCGATGCTGTGGCGCAAGATGGTCTGGAACTGCGGCTTCAACGCGCTGACCGCGCTTTTGGATGCCGATGCGGATGCGATCGCAAGCGACCCCGACGCCTCGCAGATCGCGCTGGAAGCGATGCGGGAGACGGTGCGCGCGGCTGCTTCAGTAGGCGTTAGCCTTCCCGCCGAGCTTCCCGAGGAGACGCTCAAGCGCACGAAGACGCTTTTCGGGGTCGTGACCAGCATGCGGCAGGATCTGCGCGCAGGATCCCCCACGGAGATCGAGGCGATGAACGGTGAGGTGTGCGCGCGCTTGGGCGATGAGGCGCCGATAAGTTGCATGCTGACAAGGCTTGTGCGCGCCGCCGAGCGTCGGATGGTCAAGGAGACGAGCGATGGCCGTGCGTGAGATTCTGATCTACCCGGATCCTCGGCTGCGCGAGGTGGCGAAGCGAGTGGAGGATCCCACCGATCCCCAAGTGCGCGCTCTCGTCGAGGATTTGGCCGAGACGATGTATGCCGCGCCAGGCGTGGGGCTTGCGGCGACCCAAATCGGCGTGCCGCTTGCCGTGTGCGTGACCGACACCCGCTGGCGCGAGGAAAACGGCACGCGCGATCTGCGCGTGTGGATCAACCCGGAGATTCTCTGGCGCAGCGAGGAAACGATCCGCTTTGAGGAGGGCTGCCTTTCCGTGCCGGAGGTCTATGAAGAAGTGGAGCGGGCAAGGGAAATCCGCGTGCGTTGGCAGGATCTGGAAGGGGATACGCACGAGGCGGCGTTCTCCGATTTTTTCGCGGTCGCGTTGCAGCACGAGTTCGACCATTTGCGCGGCAAGCTCTTCATCGACTACCTCTCGCCGCTCAAGCGCCGGATGATCCGCAAGAAGATGGAAAAGCGCTTCAAGCGCTAGCGGGGCGCGCGCACGCCGGAAAGAAGCGCAAGCCCTGCCCCGACAAGCCCTGCCGCCGCCAGCGCCTCGGTGCGCAAATCCGCGGTGATCCACACCACCGACCCCATCAGCGCGGGCCCCAGAATCGAGGAAAACTTGCCGAACATGTTGAAGAACCCGAAGGCCTCCGCGCTCGCCTCGGGCGGAATCCAGCGCGCGAACAACGAGCGGGAAAGCGCCTGCACCCCGCCCAGGACCAGTCCGATGCCGAAAGCAAGCGCCACATAGTGCGCATCTCTTGCGATGCGTGTGGCCAAAAGACAAATCACGACGAAGCCCAACAGCATCGCCACCAACACCCGCTTGGCTCCCCAGCGCTCGGCGGCGCGCCCGGCGGCGATGGAGGCCGGCCAAGCCACGAACTGCACCAAAAGCAATGCGCCCACGAGCGTTCCCACGCTCAGCCCCAGCCCGGCGCCGTAGTCGCTGGCCATGCGGATCACGGCGTTGACGCCGTCGATGTAGAAAAAGTATGCGAGCAAAAACCGCCCCAGCCCCGGTTGCGCAAAAAGCCGCTTGGCCGTGCGCGCGAACGCTGCAAATCCCGCTCCGGTTGCGCGTGCGCGTTCAGGCTCCGGCACCCACAGCACGAACGGCACAAGCCACACCAGCCACCACAGCCCCGCCCCGAAGATGCCCAGCCGCATCGCCGCGGCGGGATCCGTAAGCCCCAACCACGAGGGGCGCACGGCCACGGCCGCCGCTGCGGCGAAGTAAAGCCCGCCCCCGACATAGCCGAGCGCATAGCCGAGGCTGCTTGCGCGATCGAGCATGCCGCGCGGCGCCACATGCACCAAAAGCCCATCGTAGAACGCATTGCCCAGCGCAAAGCCCAGCGCGGAAACGCCGAAGGCCGCAAGGGCCGCAAGCGCCCAGCCTTCCGGCACCCACGCAAGCCCGCAGGTGGCCGAAGCGCCAAGGGCGGCGCACACGAGCACCGCCCGTTTGCGGAAGCCCAAGGCGTCGGCGCGCGCACCCAGCCAAGGGGCGGCAATAGCGACGATCAGCGCGGCCGTGGTGGAGGCAAGCCCCAGCATGAAGGTGCTTTGCTCGGGCGGAAGATCCGCCGCCCACACCCGTTTGAACATGATCGGAAAGAATCCGGCCAGCACCGCCGTGGCCCACGCGGAGTTGGCCCAGTCGTAGAGCGCCCAGCCCCAAAGCGCACGCGATTTCGGCATCCCCGACCTCTTCAACTGGCCGCCAAGCTTATCCCCGCCTAGCCTTGGGCGCATGCAAATCCGCACGATCGGCGTGCCGCGGGAGATCAAGAACCGCGAGCGGCGCGTGGCGCTCACCCCCATCGGGGCGAAAAAGCTCATCGAGCGCGGCTTTCGCGTCATCGTCGAGCAGGGGGCAGGCGAGGGCGCAGGCTTTTCCGATGCCGACTACCGGCGGCATGGCGCGATCGTCGCCGATCGCGAGGCGGCTTGGGGCGCGGATCTGGTCGTGAAGGTGAAGGAGCCGCTTTCCGAGGAATACCCCTACCTGCGGCCAGGGCTTGTGCTGTTCACCTATTTGCATCTTGCCGCCGCGCCGGAGCTTTTGCGCGTCTTGATCGAAAGGCGCGTGGCGGCATTCGGCTACGAAACGCTTGAGGGTCGCGACGGAAAGCTTGTGCTGCTTGCGCCGATGAGCCGGATCGCGGGAAGGCTTGCCGTGCAGATGGGCGCGTTTTTCCTGCAAGCGGAAAACCTCACCCCACACAAAGGCAAGGGCGTGCTCCTGGGGGGGCTAGACGGGCGCGCGGCCAAGGTCGTGATCCTTGGCTGCGGCCATGTCGGCACCGAGGCCGCCCGCGCAGCCGCAGGGCTGGGCGCAGGCATCGTGGCGTTCGATGTGCGCGCCGAAGCGCGCCAGCGCTTGAACACGCTCATCCCTTCCGCGCGCGTTCTTCCCCCCGATGCCAAGCAGTTGCAGGCCGAGCTTGCGGAAGCGGATCTGCTGGTGGGCGCAGCGCTCGTGCCGG
>CAZTLD010000132.1:0-3595 GCA_964614395.1 uncultured Zetaproteobacteria bacterium | reverse complement strand
GGCCGTGCCGCCGAGCTTCGCCGATCTTGCGGCGAAGGTGGCTGATAGCGTCGTGAATGTCAGCACCACGCAGATCGTGCACCGGCGGGTGCCGGGGGTGCCGCCCGGATTCGTCGTGCCGCCCGGGTTTGAGGATTTCTTCCGCCAGTTTTTCGGCGAGATGGAGCTGCCCCCGATGGAGCGCAAGTCGCTGGGTTCGGGATTCATCATCAGCAAGGACGGCTACATCGTCACGAACCACCATGTGATCGAGCAGGCGGACAAGGTGTTCGTGACGCTGCACGACGGGCGCACCTTCAAGGCCAAGGTTGTGGGCTCGGATGCGAAGCTTGACGTTGCTCTTTTGAAGATCGAGGCCAAGGGGCTCGTGCCGGCGAGGCTCGGAGACTCCGATCGGATTCGCGTCGGCGACTGGGTGATCGCGATCGGCAATCCGTTTGGGCTTGGGCACACCGTGACCGCTGGCATCATCTCCGCCAAGGGGCGCGTGATCGGTGCAGGCCCCTACGACGACTTTTTGCAGACGGATGCCGCGATCAATCCCGGCAACTCGGGCGGGCCGCTGTTTGATATGAACGGCGAAGTCGTGGGCATCAACACCGCGATTTACACGCGAAGCGGCGGCAACAACGGCATCGGCTTCGCCATTCCGATCAACCTCGCGCGACCGGTGATCGAACAACTGCGCACGACGGGCAAGGTCACGCACGCCTATCTCGGCGTGTATATCGGCGATCTCGATGCCAAGACGGCCAAGGCCCTGGGACTGAAGGAGCCGCGTGGAGCGCTCGTGCGCGAGGTGGTGCAGGGCTCGGCCGCCGATCGCGCCGGCATCCGCGCAGGCGATGTGATCGTGGCCGTGGACGGGCGGCCGATCCGGCACGCGCACGACCTGCCGAAGCGCATCGCGTTGCGCAAGCCTGGCGAACGGGTGCGGCTTACGCTGATCCGCAACGGCAGGCGCATGGAAGTCGTAGCCCGGCTCGGCACGATGCCGGAAGAGGCTCAAGCGGCTTCGCCGGCCGCGCTGCAAAAGTTCGGCGTGCGTGTGGCGCCGCTCACTGCCGAGCGCAAGCGCAAGCTCGGAGCGGCGGTGGACCATGGCGTGGTCGTGGAGGAGGTGTCGCCGCGATCGCTTGCGGCGGCGGCCGGCATTCGTCCGGGCGATGTGATCTACTTGATCAACGGGCGCAAGATCCGGTCGGTTGAGGACTTCACCGCCGCCGTGGGCAAGCTTGAGCCGGGGCAGGCCCTGCGCATCATGATCGACAGGCACGGCAATGAGGTGTTCGCGCTGATCGTCGTGCCCGACCACGAGCGGTGATGCGCGCAGCGGTTGCGTTTCTCGCGCTGGGGCTCGTCCTCGTTGCGGTGGTGGTGGGGATGCCGGGGCGGCCTTCGTCCCCCGAGGTGGGCGTGGCGGCGAGCGCCCCGAAACCCGGCGATCCGGTGCCGGAGTTCAGCTTGCCGGGGCTAGACGGAAAGCCGGTGACGATCCCCAAGGGCAAGGTCGTTCTCATCAACTTCTGGGCCACATGGTGCCCGCCGTGCCGCATGGAGACGCCCTCGATGGTGGATCTCTACCGGAAGTTGCGCGAACGCGGCCTGGAGATCTTGGCCGTATCGGTGGACAAAAGCGATGCGGATGTCGAGAAGTTCGTGCGCGAGTATGGGATCCCCTATCCGGTGCTGCGCGATCCGGATGCCCGCATCGCGCATGCGTTCGGCGTGTTCAAGTATCCGGAGACCTTCATCGTCGACCGCCGAGGGATCGTGCGCCACCATGTGATCGGCGCGATCAATTGGATGGATCCGACGGCGGTGCGCGCTTTGGAGGAGCTTTTGGATGCCCGCGGATAAGGCCGCGTTGAGGCGCGAGATCGCGCGGCTTCGGCGCGAGATACGCCGACACGACTACCTCTACTATGTGCTGGATCGGCCTGAGATCTCCGATGCCGAGTACGATGCGCTCAAAAAGCGGTTGATCGAACTGGAGCGCGAGCTTGGAGAACCCGTGCCGCCGGATTCGCCAACCCAAACGGTGGGCGCGCCGCCTGCGTTCCGGCCGGTGCCGCATCTTACGCCGATGCTGTCGCTGGACAACGCCTTTACCGACGCCGATGTCCATAAGTTCGTGCGCGATGTGACGGAGGCGCTGGGGCACGCCCCGCGATTTGTCGCCGAGCCCAAGATCGATGGGCTGGCGCTGAACCTGCGCTACGAATACGGGGTTTTGGTGCTTGCGGCCACACGCGGGGACGGGCGCACCGGCGAAGAGGTCACCGAAAACGCGCGCATGATCGAGGACATTCCCGGCGAGCTTGCGGGGGGGCTTGCCGAGATTCCGGTTTTGGAGATCCGGGGCGAGGCCTATCTGCCGAAGGCGCGCTTTGAGGAGATCAACGCCGAGCTTGTCGCGAAGGGCGAAAGGCCGTTCGCCAATCCGCGCAACGCTGCAGCCGGCAGCGTCCGCCAGAAGGATCCCGCCATCACGAAAGCGCGCGGGGTGCGCTTTTTCGCGTATGCGGTGGGCGCGGGCGCTGAACAGGCCGCGGCCAGCCAGTCCGAGCTTTTGCGGCGGCTCAGGGAAGCGGGCTTTGCCACGCAGCGGTGGGAGCTGGCGGACGATGCCGAGGCGCTGCTTTCCATCTATCGCCGCTGGCACGAGGAGCGCGCAGGCTTCGCCTACGAGATCGACGGCGTCGTTTACAAGGTGGACGCGTTTGCCGATCAGCGAGCGCTCGGCGAGACGGTGCACCATCCCCGCTGGGCGATCGCGCACAAGTTCCCGGCCGAGCAGGCGACGACGATCGTGCGCCGGATCGTCTGGCAGGTGGGGCGCACCGGCGCGATCACGCCGGTGGCGGAGATGGATCCGGTGCGCTTGGCCGGCGCGACCGTCTCGCGCGCGACGCTCCACAACCCCGACCAGATCCGCAGGCTGGGCGTGCGCGAAGGGGCGCGCGTCGTCGTGCAGCGGGCGGGCGATGTGATCCCGGAAGTGGTCTCGGTGCTCGACCCCGGCGATCGGCCGCTTCCGGAGGTGCCCACGCACTGCCCTGTGTGCGGCGCGCGCGTGGAGCGGTTGCCGGACGAGGCGGTGCCGCGCTGCACCGGGGGGCTTTCGTGCCCGGCGCAGCTTGCAGAGCGCATCAAGCACTTCGCGTCGCGCGACGCGATGGATATTGAGGGGCTCGGCGCCAAGCTCGTGGAAAAGCTCGTGGAGGAGGGGCTTGTGCGCTCGGTGGCCGATGTGTTCCGGTTGCCGTGGGAGCAGATGCTCACATGGGAGGGGTTCGGCAAGAAGAAGGTCGAAAACCTCAAGCGGGCTGTGGAAGCGGCCAAGGCTCGGCCGTGGGCGCGGTTTTTGTACGCGCTTGGGATCCGCCATGTGGGGCGGGCCACCGCCGAGCGCATCGCCAGCCACTTTCCGAGTTGGGAAGCGTTTGCTCGGCAAATGCAAGCGGCAGCCGAGGCCGCCGACCGGCTGGAGCAGGGAGGGCTTGACGCGGAACTTGAAGCGTTGGGACTTGATGGCGGACGGTTTCCGAATGCGCGCAAGGAGCCCGTGCGCTGGGCGGTGGATGTGGTCGGC
>CAZTLD010000131.1:0-3596 GCA_964614395.1 uncultured Zetaproteobacteria bacterium | reverse complement strand
GTCTGCCAATCAAAGTTGAGGAATATGGCAATCATCGCTGCAGGGATGCCGATCCTTGCGAAAAATAGCAAAATGATGAACGTGGCCGTTGTGGCCGACGCAGGGCGCAT
The DNA here is from genome assembly GCA_964614395.1 of uncultured Zetaproteobacteria bacterium. Taxonomy (GTDB): domain Bacteria; phylum Pseudomonadota; class Zetaproteobacteria; order Mariprofundales; family S012-25; genus CAZTLD01. The sequence continues at coordinate 3,486 of CAZTLD010000131.1, read as the reverse complement.
GCTCGGGTGGTATGCGAAGATGCATCTGTTCGACGTGGATCTGCCTGGGGAGCGGTGGCGGGAGTCGGCCTACACCGAGGCGGGCGATGCGCCTGTGTGGGTGGAGCTGCGCGGCGTGCGCGTGGGGCTTGCGATTTGCTATGACCTTCGTTTTCCCGAGCTTTTTCGCGCCTATGCGGATGCGGGCTGCGCGCTGGTGGCGCTGGGTGCGGCGTTCACCGAAACGACGGGCCGGGCGCACTGGGAGGCGCTTTTGCGCGCGCGGGCGATCGAAAACCAATATTACCTGGCTGCCGCTGCGCAATGGGGCGTGCATCCGGGCGGCCGGCGCACCTGGGGCCATGCGATGATCGTGGATCCGTGGGGCGAGGTGCTGGCCTGCCTGCCCGAAGGCGAGGGCGTGATTGCGGCCGATGTGGATCTGGAGCGCATCGCCGAGGTGCGCCGGCGGCTTCCTGTGCTCGAGCACCGGCGGATGCGGGTGTGCGCTTGCGACAGTGCGCAAGCTATGACCGACGATCAGACTGAAAAGCGCCGTGCTCGTTCCGGATGCACGGGCGCTGAGCCGATGAGCAGGCGGTAGGTGACGGCGATGCAGCGATCCATCACGCAGATGAGCCCGCCACGCTCGGCGATCGCGCACGCCTCTTCGCTCACGATCCCTTGCTGCAGCCATAGACACCGCGCGCCGATGCTGACGGCTGCTTCGGCGATCGGGGGCGTGAACTCGGCGCGGCGGAACACGTCCACGATGTCCACCTTCTTCGTGCGCGGGATTTCAAGAAGGCTCGGGTAGACCTTCTGCCCCAGGATTTCGTCCGCCTTCGGGTGCACCGGAATCACCTCATAGCCTTGCTCGAGCAAAAAGCGCGCGATCTGATGGCTCGTGCGCTCGGGATTCGGCGAGCAGCCCACGACCGCGATCGTTTCGCTCGTGCGCAGAAGCCGAGCAAGCACTTCATCGCGCGTTTCCACCATCGCCGCACCTCCGTTTACACGCGCACGATGCGCCGAGGCGCGCCCGCGCGCAAGCGCGCAAAGCCCGAGATGCGTGGTCGGGATTTGCCGCGCGCCTGATCGGGCGGCACAATGCGGCGCATGGGCCAGCCGCTCAAGACCGGAGAGAAGATTTTGTTCGGTGTCGCGGGCGCGTTCGTCGCGTTCGCGGTGGTGGCGTTCATCATTTTGCAATTTGTGGCTGCCAAGTCCGAAAAGCCCTTGTTTGAGGCGAAAACGCATGCCAATCTTTCGCCGTTGGGCCACAAGGGCGAGGAGCTTTTCCGCGTGCGCGGCTGCACCGAGTGTCATCGCGCGCTGCGCATGGGCACGAACGTGGGCGGCCCCGGCTCCGATCTGGACGGCGAAGGCTCGCGGCGCAGCTATGACTGGATTCTGGCGTTCCTCAAAGATCCCGAGCGCACCTATGGCGCGCCCACGCTCGATCACGGGCCGCGCAAGCAGGCCGAGTATGTGATGAAGCTTCCGCACGAAGAGCAGGTGGCGATCGCCACCTTCCTTTCCGAGCTCAAGGCGGAGCAAGGCTCTTCGGCCGCGCCGGTGCCGCCGGAGGCCAACTCGCCGTTCATCGACACGATGGTGCGCACGTTCGCGCCGGAGTCGTGGAAGCAAAAATACAAGGACATCCGCGAAGAGCTACGCAAGCAAAAAAGCGAGGGCAACCAGCGATGACCGCGCAAGAGGCGAAGACGTTTCACCGCTACACGCTTTGGTTCTTCTATGCCTGCGTGATCTATAGCCTCATCGGCTTTTCCTGGGGCGCGCTGATGGGCGGCATCCACGAGTTTCGCCACTTCGTGGATCAGCGCATGTTCGGCAAGCTCATCGTGCGCGCGCACACGCACATCAACCTGCTCGGCTGGGTGGAGATGGCGATCTTCGGTGCGGTGTATTACATCATCCCCAGGCTTGCGAAGCGGCCGATTTACAGCGTAAGCCTCGTCAAGTGGCATTTTTGGGTGCACAACCTCGGGCTTTTGGGCATGGTCGTGTTCTTCACGACAGCCGGCTATCTCGGCGGCACCGTCTCGGTTGCGGCAGGGCCGGCCGAGGCCGAGGCGGCGGTGCGCCCGTGGCTGCGATTGGTGGGCGTGTTCGGCTCGCTGGTCCTTCTTGCGAACTGCATTTGGGCCTATAACATCTTCAAGACATGCGCGGGCTGGAGCAGGCGCTTCGATGAGGCAGGCTAGAGCTTGGGCGATCGCGGCGCTTGTCGCGCTTGCCGGGTGCAGCGGCGGCGTGGGGGGCGGGGGCGTCTTCTTGCTCGATCACCCGGCGCCGAAGGTGCACACGAAAACGCTCAAGGATGTGGACGGCGATCTTTCCAAGATCACAAGCTACCGCTATCCGGACGAGCGGATGTATCAATACTCGTTCGACGAGGTCGTGGGCAAGGGCAAGCCTGTGGTGCTTGAGTTTGCGACACCCGGCCACTGCACGCAGTGCGACAAGCAGCTTCAGCTTCTCAAGATCCTGCTCAACGAATACGAGGATCGCGTGATCTTCCTGCACATGGATCAGTACTACAATCCGGAGGCCTACACCGCGTTTCAGGTGCGCGGCGAGCCGTGGACGTTCGTGATCGACGGCGAGGGCATCGTGCGCGCGGTGTTTCCGGGCCGGACCTTGTATCAGGAGCTGCAGCCGGCGATCGAGCGGGCGCTTGCGCTGAGCCAAAAGGTCGCCAAGCGGCCATGAGCCGCTGGGAGGCCAAGGCGAGGTTGCGCCCTGACTGGCGCGGGATCCTCTGGGATCTTCTCTTGTATGTCCCAACAGTTGGGTTTCTGTTGCTTTTCGGGCTGCGGTTTTGGTTTTCTGGCGGCGACGATCAGTGGCTTGCGTATCCACTTCTGTTTCTCGCCACCTTCTTTTTCCTAGCCGGCGCGCACCGCGTCGCGCATAGGCTTCTGCTTGCGCCGGGCGCGCCGGTGGCGATCGACATCAACCGCGAGCGGGTGAAACTGAGCCTGAAGTCGGGCGATACGGTGGCCTTGGTGCGCGACGTGCGCTTCTATCCGGACTACGCCGGGCGGTCGTTCGGGCTTTCCGGGCTTGATGGCACAGGCGAAAGGCGCCAGTTCGTGATCCATCGCGCGCAACTCGGGGAGGATTGGGATCGGATCGTGCGGGCGCTGGAGCGCTTCCGCGCCTAGCGCTGCCGGCGCAGCACATCCCAGATCATCGCGCCGATCACGACGAGCGCAAAGGCCTCGGCCACGCCGATCGCGATCCACTCCGTCCTGGGCGAGACGAGCCCGCCGATGAACATGTGGATCGAATAGCCGAAGATCACGAGAAAGGCGATCCCGCTGACCAAGTAGACGAACAATGCGCGCATGCCGCTATGCTGGCATGTCGCCTGCGCCTGGCAAACCGCCGCGCGCGCCGGTAGGATAAACGTAAGGAGGTGGAGATGGGGCGCGCGTGGTATGCGGTGCGAGCGGAGCCGCGGCGGGAGGTTGAGGCCGA
>CAZTLD010000130.1:0-3611 GCA_964614395.1 uncultured Zetaproteobacteria bacterium | reverse complement strand
CCCGCCCGCCCAGCACATAGCTCGGCCGAACGACGAGCGGATAGCCGATCGCGCTCGCAATCCGGATGGCTTCGTCCACCGAGCGCGCGGTGCCGTTGGCGGGCTGCTTGAGCCCAAGCTCCTTGAGCAGCCTTTGGAAACGCTCGCGATCCTCGGCAAGATCGATCATCTCCGGCGAAGTGCCAAGGATCGGCACGCCCTCCGCCTCAAGCTGTTTGGCAAGCTTGAGCGGCGTCTGCCCTCCGAACTGCACGATCACGCCGAAAGGCTTTTCCTTTTCGACGATCGCAAGCACGTCCTCTGCGGTGAGCGGCTCGAAATAAAGGCGATCGGAGGTGTCGTAGTCGGTGGAGACGGTCTCGGGGTTGCAGTTGACCATGATCGTCTCAAAGCCGTCCTCACGAAGCGCAAACGCCGCGTGCACGCAGCAATAGTCGAACTCGATGCCTTGCCCGATCCGGTTCGGCCCGCCGCCCAGCACGATCACCTTGCGCCGCTCGGTCGGCTCGGCTTCGCATTCCTGTTCGTAGCACGAGTAAAGGTAGGGCGTCACTGCCTCGAACTCGGCCGCGCAGGTATCCACGCGCTTGAACGCCGGATCCACGCCGAGGGCCTTTCTGCGCGCGCGCACTTCATCTTCGCTTGCGCCGACCAGCGCCGCGATGCGCGCATCGGAAAGCCCCATCGCCTTGGCGCGGCGCATCATTTCCGCATCAAGCTCGGAAAGGGCCTTGCCGCGCAGCCTTTCTTCTTCCGCGACGACGGCCTGGATCTCGCGCAAGAACCACGGATCGATCTTCGTGAGCTCCCCCACGCGCGCAAGCGAAAACCCGAAGCGAAACGCCTCCGCGATCCACCATATCCTTTCCGCATTCGGAATCGCCAGCCGCTCGGCAAGGAACGCGTCGCGCTCCTCGGGATCGGCGGGAAGTTTTCCTGCAAAATCAAAGCCGCTTGAGCCGACCTCGAGCGCGCGAATGGCCTTGCCGACGGATTCGGCGAACGTGCGCCCGATTGCCATCACCTCGCCTACCGACTTCATCTGTGTCGTGAGCCTTGTATCCGCCCCTGGGAACTTTTCGAACGCAAAGCGCGGGATTTTCGTCACCACATAGTCGATCGTCGGCTCAAACGCCGCCGAGGTCTTTTGCGTGATGTCGTTCGGGATTTCGTCCAGCGTGTAGCCGACGGCGAGCTTCGCTGCGATCTTCGCGATCGGAAAGCCGGTGGCCTTGCTCGCCAACGCCGACGAGCGGCTCACGCGCGGGTTCATCTCGACGACGACCATCCGCCCCGTTTTGGGGTGCACCGCAAACTGCACGTTGCTTCCGCCCGTCTCCACGCCGATCGCGCGCAGCACCTGGATCGAGGCGTCGCGCATCCGTTGGTATTCCTTGTCCGTGAGCGTCTGCGCGGGCGCGACCGTGATCGAGTCGCCGGTGTGCACGCCCATCGGGTCGAGGTTTTCGATCGAGCAGATGATCACGCAGTTGTCGTTTTTGTCGCGCATCACCTCCATTTCGAACTCTTTCCAGCCGATGATCGACTCCTCGACCAGAATTTCGTGGATGGGGCTTGCGGCTAGCCCTGCTTTTGCGATGCGCTCGAACTCCTCGGGGTTGTAGGCCACGCCGCCCCCCACGCCTCCCAGCGTGTAGCTCGGGCGGATGATGATCGGAAAGCCGATGCTTTCCGCGATCGCGCGCGCCTCGTCCATCGAGCGGGCAAAGCCTCCGCGGGTCGTCTCCAGCCCCGCCGCCTCCATCGTCTCCTTGAAGCGCTCGCGATCCTCGGCGCGCTCGATCGCCTCGGGGCGCGCGCCGATCATCTCCACGCCATATGCCTCAAGCACCCCCTCGCGGTGGAGATCCATCGCCACATTGAGCGCGGTCTGCCCGCCCAACGTGGGCAGGATCGCATCCGGCCGCTCGCGCTCGATGATGCGCGCGACCACATCCGGCGTGATCGGCTCGATGTAGGTGGCGTCGGCGAACTCGGGATCGGTCATGATCGTGGCGGGGTTCGAGTTGACGAGCACCACCCGATACCCCTCTTCCTTCAGCGCCTTGCAGGCTTGCACGCCCGAGTAGTCGAACTCGCACGCCTGCCCGATCACGATCGGCCCTGCGCCCACGATCAGGATCGTTTCGATGTCGGTGCGCTTCGGCATCCACCCTCCCGTTGCAAAAAACCCGGCGGGGCTGCCGCCGGGCGGAAAACGCTATCCTCTGCGCATACGCACGGCTACGGCCTGCGCGCGCTGATCACGCGAAGGATCTGAGCGCTCTCGTCTGCATGCGTGGCATCCTGCATCGGGCGGTATTCCGGCACCAAGCCCTGCAACGCCCGGCGAATCGCTTCGGGATCGCCTGAATCCACGGCTTTCTCCAGCGCCTTCATCCTTTCGCGAAACGCGTGCCTGTCCACCGGGGGTGCTGCCGCAAGCAAAAGCCCGGGCACGGGCGCAGGATTGGGCGTTTCGTTGGCGTAGAAAAGCTCTTCATAGAGCTTTTCTCCGGGGCGCAGGCCGGTGAACACGATCGGCACGTCCCGTTCCGGCTCCAGCCCGGCAAGCCGGATCATCTGGCGCGCCAAATCCACGATCCGGACAGGCTCGCCCATGTCCAGCACGAAGATCTCGCCGCCCTCGCCGCGCGCGGCGGCCTGCAGGATCAAGCGCACCGCCTCTTCGATCGTCATGAAGTAGCGGCGCATCTCCGGATGCGTCACCGTCACCGGCCCTCCGCGGCGGATCTGCTCTTCGAACAACGGCACGACGGATCCCGCCGATCCCAGGACGTTACCGAAGCGCGTCGTGATCATCCGCATGCGCGCGCCTTCAGCGGCCAGCGCCCTTGCCGCAAGCTCCGCCACGCGCTTGGCCGCGCCCATCACATTGGTCGGGTTCACCGCCTTGTCGGTCGAGATCTGCACGAACCGCGCCACACCTTCCGCCTCCGCAAGCGCCATGAGCCGCGAGGCGGCAAGCGCATTCACCTGCACCCCTTCCCTGGGATTCCGCTCCACGATCGGCACATGCTTGTAGGCGGCCGCATTGAACACGATCTTCGGCCGATGCGCGCGGAGAATTTCACGCATTCGCGCTTCATCTCGCACATCCGCAAGCACGCACGCAAACCGCTCCGTCGGCAAAAGGCGCTCCATTTCCCGTTCAAGCCGAAACAGCGCAAACTCGCCGTGATCCACCAACACGAGCTGCTTCGGGGCCAAGCGCGCAAGCTGGCGCGCAAGCTCCGAGCCGATCGAGCCGCCCGCGCCGGTGATCATGATCGTGGCGCCCGCCACCGCTGCACGCACTGGCGTATCGTCCAAGCGCACCTCCGCGCGGCCGAGCACGTCCGCAATCGAAACCTCCCGCACGGATGCGAGCTGCACCTCGCCCTCGGCCAACGCGGCCAGCGGCGGCAAGATGCGGCACGGCACCCCCCGCTCGGCGCAGGCTTCCGCGACTTCGCGCCTGCGGATGGGCGCAAGCTCGGGGGCGGCGATGATCACGAGATCCGGTTGAAGCTCGACGAGAAAACGCGCAAGCTCATCGATCCCGCCTCGCACCCGCACGCCATGCACCTCGCGCCCACGATGGGTGGAAT
>CAZTLD010000129.1:0-3630 GCA_964614395.1 uncultured Zetaproteobacteria bacterium | reverse complement strand
GTCCCAATGTTCACATGCGGCTTCTTACGCTCAAACTTCTGCTTGGACATCGCTCGCCCCCTTAGCCCTTGACGCTTTCGATGATTTCTTTCGCGATATTGGCCGGCACCTCTTCGTAATGATCAAAGATCATCGTGTAGTTGGCGCGGCCCTGGCTCAGCGACCGCAACTGCGTCGCATAGCCGAACATCTCCGCAAGCGGCACCTCGGCCGTGATCACCTTCGCGTTGCCCCGGTCTTCCATCCCGAGCACGCGCCCGCGGCGGCGGTTCAAATCGCCCACGATGTCGCCCATGTATTCCTCGGGCGTGACCACCTCCACCTTCATCACCGGCTCCAAGATCACCGGATTGGCCTGCTTGGCCGCCTCGCGGAACGCCATCGAGGCCGCGATCTTGAACGCCATCTCAGAAGAGTCCACCTCGTGGTAGGAGCCGTCGAACAACGTGGCGCGCACATCCACGACCGGATAGCCGGCAAGCACTCCGTTCTGCATCGCCTCTTCGATGCCCTTTTGCACCGCGGGGATGTATTCCTTCGGCACCACACCACCCACGATCTTGTTCACGAACTCGAACCCGCCGCCCGGCTCCAGCGGCTCCAGCTCCAGCCACACATGGCCGTACTGGCCGCGGCCGCCGGTCTGGCGAATGAACTTGCCCTCGGCCTTCGCCGGCTTGCGGATCGTCTCGCGATAGGCCACCTGCGGCTTGCCGACGTTGGCCTCCACCTTGAACTCGCGCTTCAGGCGATCCACGATGATCTCAAGATGCAGCTCGCCCATGCCGGAGATGATCGTCTGCCCCGTCTCCTCGTCGGTGCGCACGCGGAAGGAGGGATCCTCCTGAGCGAGCTTGCCGAGCGCCACGCCGAGCTTTTCCTGATCCGCCTTCGTCTTCGGCTCGATCGCAACGGAAATCACCGGCTCCGGAAACTCCATCCGCTCAAGCTCAATCGGATCGGACTCGTCGCACAGCGTATCGCCGGTCGTCGTGTATTTGAGGCCTACGCAGGCGCAGATGTCGCCCGCGCGCACCTCCTTGATCTCGTTGCGATGGTTGGCGTGCATCTGCAAAAGCCGCCCGATGCGCTCCTTCTTGCCCTTCGTCGAGTTGAGCACATACGAGCCGGACTCGAGCACCCCGGAATACACGCGAATGTAGGTGAGCGAGCCCACGAACGGATCGGCCATCACCTTGAACGCGAGCGCCGCAAACGGCGCCTCGTCGCGCGTCGGGCGCGTAATCTCCTCATCCGTCCCGGGCCGGTGGCCGCGCACGTCCGGAATGTCCACCGGCGCAGGCAGATAATCCACCACCGCGTCCAAAAGCGGCTGCACGCCCTTGTTCTTGAACGCCGAGCCGCACAAAACCGGCACGAACTCCATCGCGAGCGTCCCCTTGCGGATGCAGCGGCGAAGCTCCTCTTCGCTTACCTCCTCGCCCTCGAGGTACTTCTCCATCACCTCTTCGTCGAAGACGAGCGCCGCATCCAAAAGGTTCTCGCGCCAGCGCTCGGCCTCATCCCGCAGCTCGTCCGGAATGTCCACGACATCGAACTTCGCGCCGAGCTCCTCGCCGGTCCAGATCACGGCCTTCATCCGCACCAAGTCCACAACGCCCGCAAACTCGTCTTCCTTGCCGACCGGGATCTGGATCGGCACCGCGTTGTGGCCCAGCCGCTCCTTGATCTGATCGACGACGCGGAAGAAGTCCGCGCCCACGCGGTCCATCTTGTTCACGAACGCAATACGCGGCACGCGATACTTGTCCGCCTGCCGCCAGACGGTCTCCGACTGTGGCTCCACGCCGCCCACCGCGCAAAACACGCCGATCGCGCCATCCAGCACGCGCAGCGCGCGCTCGACTTCGATCGTGAAGTCCACGTGGCCCGGCGTGTCGATGATGTTGATCTGATGATCGCGCCAGAAGCAGGTGGTGCATGCGGACGTGATCGTGATGCCGCGCTCCTTTTCCTGCTCCATCCAGTCCATCGTCGCGGCACCCTCGTGCACCTCGCCGATCTTGTGCGACTTGCCGGTGTAATAAAGGATCCGCTCGGTCGTCGTCGTCTTACCGGCGTCAATGTGCGCCATAATGCCAATGTTGCGATAGCGCTCCAACGGAATCTTACGCGCCACGTCCGTTCACCCCTCTTCCAGCCAAGTTGTAAAGAACGTATCCGCTACCAGCGGAAATGCGCAAAGGCCTGATTGGCCTCCGCCATCCTGTGCGTGTCCTCACGCTTCTTGAACGCGCCGCCGCGCTCGGCGATCGCGTCCGCAATCTCCGCGCCCAGCCGCTCCGCCATGCGATACTCGGAGCGGTTGCGCGCCGCCTCCACAAGCCACCGGATCGCAAGCGACGTCGCCCGCCGCTCGGAAACCTCCACCGGCACCTGATAGGTGGCGCCGCCCACGCGCCGCGAGCGCACCTCCACCTCGGGCTTCACCTTCTCGATCGCCCGGTGCAGCGCCTCCAGCGGCGAAAGCTTCGTGCGCTCGGCGGCGATCTCCATCGCCTCATAGACGATCTTCTGCGCGATCGTCTTCTTGCCGTCCCACATCACCTTGTTGATCACCTTCGCCACGAGCACATCGCCGTAGCGCGGATCAGGCGTAATCTTGCGCGGCGGAACCGGACCCTTGCGCGGCATCGCTTCCTCTCCTTACTTCGGCCGTTTCGTGCCGTACTTCGAGCGCCCTTGCTTGCGCCCTTCCACCCCGCCGCAGTCCAGCACGCCACGCACGATGTGGTAGCGCACGCCCGGCAGGTCCTTCACACGGCCGCCGCGGATCAGCACCACCGAGTGCTCCTGCAGCCGGTGCCCTTCGCCGGGGATGTAGGCGGTCACCTCATACCCGTTCGTAAGCCGCACGCGCGCCACCTTGCGCAACGCCGAGTTCGGCTTCTTCGGCGTCGTCGTGTACACGCGCGTGCACACGCCCCGCCGCTGCGGGCAGGCCTGCAGCGCCGGAGACTTCGTCTTCTTCTCCTTGGGCTTGCGCCCTTTGCGCACCAACTGGTTGATCGTCGGCATCCCGACCTCTCCAAACCCAAATTTCACGCCCCTCGGCGAAGGGCGGCGAACCTTAGCGAGCCGCCCGAGCATCGTCAACAACGGCACAAAGCCCCTTGCAAAAACACCCCGCGCCGCTATCGTTGCTCTCCCTTTTTGCGGGGTGTAGCTCAGCCTGGTTAGAGCGCTGCCTTCGGGAGGCAGAGGCCGGTGGTTCGAATCCACTCACCCCGACCATCTTCGCCGCCGCAAGGCGGCTTTTCCTTTATTTACAGGGCCGCTAGCGTGGCCGCATGCTCGTGCTCAAGGCCCTGCACATCATCGCGGTCGTCGCTTGGTTCGCTGGGCTTTTTTATCTTCCGCGGCTTTTCGTCTATCACGCCACGCGCAAGCAAGGCGAAGTCCACGCGCTTCTTTCCACGATGGAGCGAAGGCTTTTTCGCTACATCATGACGCCGGCGATGCTCATGGTGCTGGCGTTTGGCGCAAGCCTTGCTGCAATCGAGTGGGAGCTCGTGCGCGATCAGTGGTGGTTCTGGGCCAAGCTCATCGGGGTGGCGGCGCTCGTGGCGTTCCACCTGCAGTGCGGGCGTTATCTGCGCGCGTTCGCCG
>CAZTLD010000128.1:0-3665 GCA_964614395.1 uncultured Zetaproteobacteria bacterium | reverse complement strand
CTATATCCCAGCGCACCTTGAAAACGGCAAACTCGTGCCGGGCCGCTGGGTGGAGGCGCCCGAAGCCCGTTAGCCGGTTTTGAGCAGCGCGGCGATCTGCGCGCCTTCTTCGGCGAGATGCTTGGGCGCGACCAATGTGAACGCGCGCGCAAGCCGCACGCCGCGGATACGGCGATGCGGAATGCGTCGTCCGAGCGCGACGCGCGGCAGGATCGCCGGGCCGATGCCGGCGTCCACCGCGGCCAGCAAGGGGGCAAGCCCCTCGATCTCGGCCAGCACCTTCGGCCGCACGCCCAGCGCCGAAAGCTCCGCCTCCACGAGCGCGCGTGTGCCCGATCCCGGTTCGCGCATCAGCATCGGAAGGCCGTCCAAGTCGTCGGGATCCGCGTGCCGCTTGCCGAGCAGCGGATGCCCGCGCGGCAACGCGAGCACGAGCGCGTCCGTCGCAAGCGGCCAGCAATGGCCGCATGCGCCCACCGGTCCTTCCACGACGGCCATGTCCACTTCGGCGCGCGCCAGCATCTCAAGCGCCTGCTCCGTGTTCGCAAGCCGCACGCGCAGCGCGTAGCGCGCCGCCAGCCGCGTCAGCCGCGCCGGCAGGAAGTGCGAGGCCACGGTTTGGCTGGCTGCAAGCGCAAGCGGAAGCCTTTCGGTTGCGCCCGCAAGCCGCTCGGCGTGCAAGAGCGCCTGCGCCGCCGGAAGTAGCCTGCGCCCGGCAGGCGTCAGCCGCACGCCGACCTTCGTGCGCACGAAAAGCGGCGCGCCCGCAAGCTGCGCCAGCCGCGCGAGCCTCTGGCTTACGGCTGGCTGGCTCAAATGCAGCCTGCGCGCGACGGCCGACACGCTCCCTTCTTCCGCGAGCAGCGCAAGCGCATGCAGCCCTTCCGGATAGAAGCGCATAAGCGAAACCTATACCTATGCCGAAATCTTTCTATTGGACGGATACATTGAGGCGGGCTTGCATGCGGCGCGATGCGTGCGTTGGCGGCAAGGATCAGGCATCCGGATGCGCCCGACGTGGTGCACGGGGTGCTGTTCGTCGCGCTTTTCGCGGCGGCGGCCGCGCAGATCGCCTCCTGGCCGCTCGTGCGGGCGCTCAAGCTGAGTCCGCTGATCGTGGGCGTGGTGTTGGGGATGTTCTACGCCAACACGCTGCGGCATCGGCTGCCGGCGGCTTGGGCGCCGGGGATCGTGTTCTCGGCCAAGAGCCTGCTGCGCATCGCCGTGGCGCTGTATGGATTCCGCATCAGCGTGCAGGAGCTGTGGCAGGTGGGGCCGAAGGGGCTTTTGGCCTCGGCCGTGATGCTGGCGACGACCTTCGTGCTCGGCGCATGGCTGGGCATGCGGCTTTTGCGGCTCGATCGAGACACGAGCCTGCTGGTTTCGGCTGGGAGCGCCGTGTGCGGAGCTGCGGCGGTGTTGGCGACGGAGCCGGTGCTTAGGGCCAAGCCTCACAAGAGCGCTGTGGCCGTCGGCACGGTGGTGTTGTTCGGCACGATTTCGATGTTCCTGTATCCGTTCCTGGAGCGCGCCGGCGTGCTGGGGCTGCCGCCGGAGGCGTATGGCGTCTATGTCGGCGCAAGCGTGCATGAGGTGGCGCATGTCGTCGCCGCCGGCAGCGCCGTGCCGGGCGCCGTGCACACGGCCGTGATCGTGAAGATGGCGCGCGTGATGCTTTTGCCGGCGTTGCTGCTCGTGCTCGGGTTTGCGCTTGCGCGCGGCGGCAAGGGCGCATCCCGCGGCGTGCCGCGGTTTGCGCTGGCGTTCTTGGCGTGCGTGGGGATTCACTCGCTCGGCGTCGTGCCCGAGGCTTGGGTGCGCGCGATCAACGCGGCGGATACGTTCATGCTCACGATGGCGATGACGGCGCTCGGGATGGAGACCTCGGCCGAGAAGCTGCGGCAGGCGGGCGCGCGCCCGCTTGTGTTGGCGCTTGGGATGTATCTGTGGCTCGTGGGCGGGGGCTATCTCGTCGTGCGCGCGCTTTTCGGCTAGTCCTTCGGGTGGATGATCTGCGTTTTTTCCAGGTCGTCGTTGCCTTTCTTCTTCGGGCGCACGTTCGTGCCGCAGTGCGGGCACTCGTAGATCTCGGCCTTTTCCGCGACGAAGGTCTCGTTGCAGCGCGGGCAGGTGATTTTGACCTTGCTCATCGGCATGCCTCCTCGTAAGCTGGACGCGGTGATTGAAGGACGATCGCACGAAAAAATCAACCCTGAGGAGCTCAGTGCCGCGCGCCTGGCGCAAGCGGTGGTGCTCGCCGCGGACGAAAACGACGCGCGCGTTTGGCTTGCGCGCCTTGTATCCAGTGATGCGAGCGATGCGCCGCCCGTGTTCGGCTGGCGGGCGTGGCTCGATCGCCTCTGGCGCGAGCGGGGGAAGGCGCCGGTGCTCACGGATGCGCAAGAGCTTGCGCTCTGGCGACGGGCGATGGGCGAGCATGCCGAGCTTGCCCCGCAGGCGCGCCGGGCTTGGGAGCTTGCCGTCGTCTTCGGCGTGCCAGGCGAGGCTTTTGCGCATGCGGACGAAGAGGCCGAAGCGTTGCGCAGATGGGCGGGCGAGGTGGCGCGAGGGATCCATGGCCGCATCCCGAGGTTCGTCGCTTGGGAAAGAACCCTGGATGCGCTGAATGAAATGCTTTCCCATGTGCGCGAGGTCTTTCTCACGCCCTTTTGGGATCCGCCGAAGAGGCTTGCGCAGGCCCTTGCGCGCGCGAATGTAGGCATCCGGCGGCTTTCGCCGCCTGCACAGCCGAGGGTGGAAGGGTATCTCTGCGCGAACGAGCGCGAGGAGGCGGCGTTCGTCGCGCAATGGGCGGCTGAGCGCCGCCGCGAAGGCAAGCGCGTGGCGCTGCTTGCTGCGGACGAGGAGACCTATGCGCGCCTTGAAGCCGCGCTTCGCCGCCCGCCGATCGGGCTTCTCCCTCGCACGCGCGCGGGGAGCGCGCTGGGCGAGCATCCGTGGGCGCGCGCGGCGATGCTGGTGCTTGCGGCAAGGATCCACGGCGAAAGGCTTCTGCCTTCGGTGCTTGCGCCGTGGGTGTGGGCGCGGGCGTCCGACGCGCCGAAGGCGCTGGAAAAACTCACAGAAAGGTCTTCTTGGGATCCCAAGGATTGGGAAGGGTGGCTGGCCGCGTTCGTCCCCGAGGCTTTCGAGGAATGGCGCGGGATGCCCGCCTCGGGAAGGCATCCGCCTTCCTGGTGGGCGGCGCGCTGGTATCGGGCGCTTGAGGCGTTCGGGCTGATTCTGCGCGACGATCGCGGGTGGGAGACGGAGGCGGTCGTCGTCTCCAACCAACTCCGGGAAGGGCTGATCCAGCTTGCGCAGCTGGATGACGTCTTCCCGCAGCTCGATGCGAAGAAGGCGCTCGGGGAGCTCGTGCGGATATGGCAGGGGATGCGCCTTCCGGCTGCGGACGGCGAGGTGTATCTGGGGCTCGTGGAGGAGGGGCTCTTGATGCCGGTGGACGCGCTGGCGATCGCAGGCGCGGACGAAGCGCACTTGCCTTGGGGCGCAAGGCCGCAGCCGTTTTTGCCGCTTGCCGCGCAACGGGACGCAGGGATCCCGGACGCCACCGCCGAGTTCGCCCGCTTGCATGCCGAGCAAGCCGTGAGGCGGGCGATCTCGGCGGCGGGCGAAGTGTGTGTGAGCTTTGCGCGCATGCGCGG
>CAZTLD010000127.1:0-3674 GCA_964614395.1 uncultured Zetaproteobacteria bacterium | reverse complement strand
AGCATCATGCCGGCAATCTATCGGGCACGCCGATGCGCGCGAGCATCTCGGCATCAAGCTTGCGATATTCGCCCGGCGCGAGCCCCAGATCGGCGAGCCGCAGCCCCCCGATCGCCTCGCGCCGCAAACTCGCGACGCGCCCGCCAAGCGCGGCGATCATGCGCTTGACCTGATGGTAGCGCCCCTCGCTCAGCTCAAGCTCCACCTCGCGCTCGCCGATTCTTCGCAGCACCGCCGGCCTGAGCGGCTTGGCTTCGCCCTCAAGCTTCATGCCCTCGGCGACGCGCATTTCGGCATCCTCGGCCAACGCGCCGGCAAACCGCACCCGATACACCCGCGGCACATGCCAGCGCGGATGCGTGAGCCTGTGCACGAGCTGGCCGTCATCGGAGAGGATCACCAGCCCTTCCGCGTCGCGATCGAGCCTTCCCGCCACCGAAAGCGGCGGGCGGCGGCGCTGCCAGCGCTCGGGAAGCAGCATGAACACATGCCGGTCGTGCGGCACGCGATCGCAGATCCAGCCCGCGGGCTTGTAGAGCGCGATGGCGAGCGGCCCTGCATCTTCCAGCGGCGCGCCGTCCAACCGGACATCGCAAGGGCGCACCTTCGTATCCGGCCGCGGGCGCGCCACCCCTTTCACCTCGATGCGCCGCTCGCGGATCAGCGCGCGCACCTCGCGGCGCGTCGCATAGCCCAAGCGGGAAAGCAGCCGATCGAGCCTTTCCGCACTCACTTCTGCACCTCAAAGATCTTGTAACCGCGCCCTTGGAACGCGTGCGTCCAACGCACGCCCAGCGCGTTGAGCGTGGCCTCGTACGGAAGCCGCCGGCCGGCGACGATCCACGCGACCCCTCCTTCGCGCAGCGCCCCCACCGCGGCCGAGATCACCGCGCGCCCCAAGCCCACATCGGAGCGCGCGCCGCGGTGGTGCGGCGGGTTGCAAATGAGCCAATCGCAGGCGGGAAGCGGCTCGCGCTCGGCATCGAGCCAGTGCAGCTTGGCATTCAGCCCCGCACGCGCGGCGTTGCGCGCGGCCAGCCGCAGCGCGCGCAGATCCGCTTCCACCAGGTGCACCCTGCCCGAGGGCGCAAGCTGAATCGCCGCCCAGCCCGCGCCGCACCCCAAGTCCATCCCCTCGCCCGCAAGCATCTCGGCGCGATGCGCGCGCACCCACTCGACGAGCAAGGCCGTGCCGCGGTCGGGCCGGTTCCAGGAAAAGATCCCCGGCCGGCTCACCAAACCCAGCTCCGGCACGAAGCGGGGTGAGGCCTCCACCAGCCACTGCGCGACGATCGCGCTGGCTTCAGGGGTTGTGCTTTTCACGAGCCGCACCAAGCGGCAGTGCCGCCGCGGCACATCCTCGGCCTCGCCCAAAAGCTTGAGCCTTTTCGCGTAGCTTTTGCCGCCCTCGCGGTTGTGCGCGCAAAACCAAAGGCTTCCGCCCTCCTTTAGGTGCAGCCACGCGCGGGCAAGCTCCCCGAGGGTCGCAAGCTTGCTGCGCAAGGGGCTTGTGGCGATCGCATCGTAAAGCCCGTCCAAACGTTCGCGCGTTTCGATCCCCTGCTGCATGAGCGCAAGGTGCGCGGCGCGCTGCCAGCAGACGTGCTCAATCTCGGCAAGCGGCGCGCCCGGCGAGGCCAGCCACGCGCGCCGGCCTTCGCTTTCAGCGATCGCTTCCTCCAGCAAAAGGCGAGCAGGATCAAGCCTCATATGCAGTAATCCTCCACCGGCTCCGGAAGCGGCACGTTCGCTCTCCTTGCCGCGTCAAGCGCATCGGCAAGCGTGAACGCGGCAAGCTGCGCGCGCAGCGCCTTTTCCTGCTCGGCAAGCTGCGCCGCGGCGGCGCCCCAAAGCCCGCCTTTCGCCTCCGACTTTTCTTCGGCGAACAGGCAGTCGTGCACATCCACAAGCCGCACGCGCGACGGCCCCACCGCCAGCCGATAGCCGCCATACTTGCCACGCTTGGACTGCAAAAGCCCCGCATCCACAAGCCGCCGCAAGTCCTCCTCCAGATACCGCCCGTGGCAGCCGATCGCCCGCGCGAGCGCCTTGCCGGTATGCGGCCGGTTGCTCGCCGCAAGCAGCAAAAGCGCCGCCCACACCGCCGCAAGCCTTGCCGAGCCTAGGTGCAGCATCAGCGCCCCGTGCTCCCGAAGCCCCCCGCGCCCCGCTCGGTCTCGGGAAGGGCTTCCACTTCCAGCCAGCGCACATGCGCCACGGGTGCGACGACAAGCTGCGCGATGCGCTCCCCGCGCCGGATCACGAACGGCGCATCGCCCAGGTTCACCAAGATCACCTTGATCTCGCCGCGGTAGTCGGCATCGATCGTGCCGGGCGCGTTGAGCACGGTGATCCCGTGCTTGAGCGCCAATCCCGAGCGCGGGCGCACCTGCGCCTCATACCCTTGCGGCAGCGCGATCGCGATTCCCGTAGGCACGAGCGCCCGCTCGCCCACGTGCAACACGATCTCGTCTTCCACCGCGGCGCGCAGATCGAGGCCCGCCGCGTGCGGCGTCGCATAAGCGGGCAGCGGCAGATCGCGCGCATGCGCAAGCCTCTGGATGGAAACGTGCAGGCTCATCGGATCCGCGCCATGATGCGCTCGACGATCATCGCCGCAAACTCCTCTTTGGGGGCTGCGCTCATCTCCTCTTCGTGCTCGCCCTCCACCCACCAGCCGTGCGCCATCTCCGCGCCCATCACCCGAAGATCGTTCGCGACCACCGCGTCCACCCGCTTGCGGCGGAGCTTTTCCTTGGCGCGCACAAGGTGATCCGAAGCCTCCAGCGCAAACGCAAGCACGAAGCGCGGCCGCCCGTCCGCAAGCGCCGCCACCTCGCGCACGATGTCCGGGTTGCTCAAACACGGGATCAACTCGGCCTCGTGCACGCGCTTGCGCTTGCCGGCCAAAGGCGCGACCGGCCGGTAGTCGCTCACCGCCGCGGCGGCGACGAACACGTCCGCGCCGCGCGCGTGCTCGAGCGCGGCCTTATGCATCTCCCGCGCGGTGCGCACCGACACGACCTTGGCCCCGTGCGGCGCCGCTGCGCCGGGCCCTGCGATGCAGATCACCTCCGCGCCTCGTCCGGCCGCCTGCTCGGCGATCATCGCGCCCATGCGGCCTGTGGCGCGGTTCGTGAGCACGCGCACCTCGTCCCACGGCTCCTCGGTGCGGCCGGTCGTGATCACCCAGCGCGTGCCGGCAAGCGGGCTTTGCGAAAGCACCCGCATCACCGCAAGACGCACCGCGCCCAGCGAAGCCATCCTTCCCTCGCCCACTTCGCCGCAGGCGAGCTCTCCCGCCTCCGGCGGCACGATGCTTACCCCTCGCGCCTGAAGCTCGGCAAGGTTTCGGCGGGTGGCCGGATGCTCCCACATCGCCGTGTTCATCGCCGGCGCGACGACAACCGGCGCGCGCGTGGCGAGCAGCACAGCTGTTGCGAGCTCATCGGCCAGGCCATGGGCCGTGCGCGCGATGAGATCGGCCGTGGCCGGCATCACGAGCACCGCATCCGGCCAGCGGGCAAGCGCGATGTGCCCCATCGCCCGCTCAGCCTGCGGATCAAACAGTTCACTTCGGGGCTCAGCCCCCACCAGCGCCTGCACGGCCAATGGCGTAATGAAGTGTTTGGCTGCCTGCGTCATCACGACCTCAATCTCGGCACCCTCGCGCG
>CAZTLD010000126.1:0-3676 GCA_964614395.1 uncultured Zetaproteobacteria bacterium | reverse complement strand
GACCCGCTTTTAAGGGGAATGAAAAAAATCTCCGCCGTGTGGCGGGGATTTTTTTATTTTTGGCCGTAAGGGCGAAATTGATCCGAAGAAGACCAAGAAACTAAAAATATTTTAGTTTATGGCTCGTTTTTCGCGCGCATCTTGGAAAAGGCCATATTTTTAATCAAAAGCAGCCGAAAAATGCCTTTTGACGGCTGGATTTTTTGCGATTTCAGTCCAGCGGCTCGAACGGCTCGTCGCGCCACGGCAGGCCCCAGCGCGGCAGCTCCTCCATGAACGGATCGGGATCGAGCTGCTCGATGTTCCACACGCCGGGCTTGCGCCAAGCGCCGGTGGCGATGAGCCGCGCGCCGATCGCGGCGGGCACGCCGGTGGTGTAGCTCACCGCCTGCGCGCCGGTTTCGCGCCAGGCGGCCTCGTGGTCGCAGATGTTGTAGATGTAGCGCGTGTGGCGGCGGCCGTTCTTCGTGCCGGTGATGATGCAGCCGATGCAGGTCTTGCCGCGCGTGCGCGCGCCGAGCGTGGCCGGATCGGGCAAGAGCGCCTTGAGCACCGACACGGGCCGCACCTTCACGCCCTCCACCTCGATCGGCTCCACGCGATGCAGGCCGAGGTTCTGGATCACGCGCAGGTGCTCCAAGTAGCGGTCGGAAAAGGTCATCCAAAAGCGGATGCGGCGAAGCCCCGGAATGTGCTTGGACAAAGACTCCAGCTCCTCGTGGTAGAGCAAATACATCTTGCGCGGGCCGATCTCCGGAAACGGAAACTCGCGCGCGATCTCCAGGGGCTTCGTCTCCACCCAGCGGCCGTCTTCCCAGTAGCGGCCGTTTTGCGTGATCTCGCGGATGTTCAGCTCGGGGTTGAAGTTCGTCGCAAACGGCAAATCGTGCTCGCCCGCGTTGCAGTCCAGGATGTCGATCGTTTCGATCGCGTCGAAGTGGTGCTTGAGCGCCCAGGCGCAGAACACATTGGTCACGCCCGGATCAAAGCCGCAGCCCAACACGCCCGTGATCCCCGCCTCCCTGAACGCGGGATCGCGCGCCCACTGCTCGGCGTAGCGGAAGCGCGGCTCGTCCTCCGGCTCGTAGTTCGCGGTGTCCAGATAATGCGCCCCTGCGCGCGCGCAGGCGTCCATCACGACGAGATCGTGATACGGAAGCCCCAGATGCACGACGACATCGGGCCTTTCCTCGGCCAGCAGCGCATCCAGCGCCCCCGGCTCGTTCAAATCAAGCCTATGCACCCGGATCGTGCGCCCGAGCTTTTCCTCAATCGTGCGCGCAATCGCCTCGCACTTGGCCAGCGTGCGGCTTGCGAGCACCACCTCGTCGAACACCTCCCGCATCTCGGCGCACTTGTAGGCGCCCACGCGACCCACGCCGCCTGCGCCGATGATCAACGCCTTCGTCATTCCTGCCCTCCTGATCGCGCCGCGCGCGGGTGCGCGCGCCGGTAGGCTGCCTTCAGCTCGCCGAGCGACAGCGCCGTGTAGCGCTCGGTCGTGGCGAGCGAAGCGTGCCCCAAAAGCTCCTGGATCGCACGCAAGTCTACCCCCGCGCGCAAAAGATCGGTGGCGAAGCTGTGCCGCAGCCGGTGCGGCGTGGCGTAGGCGCCTGCCGCCTGCTCGGCGTAGCGCCGGATCAGGCGCTGGATCTGCCGCACCGAAAGGGGCCCTCGGCGGCCGACGAACAGCGCCTCCGTCGGGGGCGCGCCGCGCGCGGCCAGCCAGCGCCGCACGCGCACCGCCGCGCCTTCCGGGATCGGCACGATGCGCTCCTTGCGCCCCTTGCCGACGACGCGAAGCTCGCGCGCAGCCAAGTCCAGATCGGAAAGCGCAAGCGTTGCAAGCTCCGCCACGCGCAGCCCGCAGCCATAGAGCAGCGCGATCATCGCCGCATCGCGGGGGCTGGTTTCATCGGCGAGCCTAAGCATCCCGCGCACGAGATCGGTCGCCACCGCGCGCGGCAGGCGCTTCGGCTGCTTCGGCGTCGGCGCAAGCTCCACTGGATTGGCGGCGATCCAGCCGCGGCGCGCGGCGTAGGCGAAAAAGCTGGAGGCGGCCGCGCGCTTGCGCGCCAAGGTGCTGGGAGCCACGCGCCGCGCCAGCATCACCAGCCAGTCCTCGATCTCGCGGCGGCCGATCTCGGAAAGCTCGCGGTCGCCCAAAAACGCCTGCATCTGCGCAAGATCGCGGCGGTAGGCGGCGGCGGTGTGGGGGCTTGCTCGCTGCACATGCACAAGCTCTTCCAGAAACGACGCCACCGCTTGCGCAAGCCTCACTGCATCCGCTCCACGCGCCCGTCGCCCAGCGCCTCGGCGACGAACATCGCCCGCTCGGCGCGCTCGACGAGCGCCGCCACCGTCTCGTCCGCGCCTGCCTCGGCCACGCCCGCCGCGGCCTGCACGCCTTCGGCGGCTTTCGCCACCGCGTCCACGATCGCGCGCGCAAGCTTCATCGCGCGCTCGCCGGAGCAGCCGGGCAGAAATACGAAAAACCTTCCCGCGCGCTCGCGCACCACCGGATCGGTGCGCCGGATCGGCTGGCGGATCGCGGCCGCAATCGCCTCAAGCATCGCATCGGAAAGGGGCGCGTCTTCCCCCATGCGGCAGTTGAGCGCAACGCAGGCCGCCCCTTCCGCGAACCAGTCGCCGACGGGCTTGTTCGCCCGCGCCTGCAGAAAGCGCGCGCGGTAGAGGCCCGTGGCCGGATCGCGCACCGAAAGCATCGCCACCCGCGCCCGCGCCGCCGAGTGCGCCAACACCAACCCGATCACGCGCCCCAGATGCTCGAGAAAATCGGTCGCCAACCCCGGCGCGAAGCGCTCGCGCTCCACCGAGCCCAGCCCCAGCGCGCCCACGGCCTGCGCGGGATCGCCCAAACACACGACGGCAAGCGACCCCAAGCCCTCCACTTCCGGCACCGCCCACGGAAAGTCCGCCACCTTCTTGGGTTGCAGCAGCCGCACCGGCCTTTGCGCGCCGATGCCCATCGCGGCGAGCTCCTCGGCTTCGATCCACACCACATCGCGCTCGGAGATCGCCTCCAGCGTCACGCCCGCCAGCATCCCGCCGCGGATCAGCCACAGGCGCACGAAGTCCAGCGCAAAGCGCGCGCGCAGGCCTCTGAGCACGGCGAAGCACGCGCTTTCCGCATCCGCCGCCGCCAGCGCCTCCGCCTCCAGCGCGAACAGCTTGCGGTAAAGCGCCTCGTTTTCGCGCACGCGCGCGACCATCTCCGCGGTGTAGGCCTTGAGGCTGGCGTTTTCCTCCTCAAGCTGGCGCAGCCGCCGCTTTTGAAAGTCCACGAGCTTCCCGCGCCCTACCTCTTCGCCCACGGCTCCGCCTCCTCGATCAAGATCCGCCAGGGCTGATCCGGCGCGCGGCGCACGAGATACAGCCGCTTGCGCACCGTGTCCTGGTAGTTGTTCGAGCGATAGTGCTGCACGAACGACGCGACGACGAGTTCCCCCTCCGGGCGCGGGTTCGGATCGCGCAGGATCGCAAGGTCTTCAATCTTCACCTGCACGAAGCGCTTCGTTGCGTTCACGCGCCGCTTGTAGCGCGCCCACGCGCGGTAGTCGAAGCGCCCCGAGCGGAACGCGGGATCATAATGCGCAAGATAGCGATCGGTATCCAGGCTTTCCCAGTCCAGCCGCCAGGCTTCGATCGCGGCGCG
>CAZTLD010000125.1:0-3678 GCA_964614395.1 uncultured Zetaproteobacteria bacterium | reverse complement strand
AACCGCCATCGCCGCTATCCCAACGATCGCACTGCGGCGCGGAGGTCTTTCCAGCCTGCGGCGCCGGCCGGAAGCGCAGCGCCGAAACCGGCTGCAACCATGGCCTACACGGCTAGCCGCATGGCTTGACAGAACGCAAATTCCATATAATCCATGACGCAGTCACATATAGAAATTGCGCAACTATGCCATCTTAGGCATCGTTACTATTCCAAGCTAAGATGCACCGTCGCCAATATATCCCCAGCAATGCAGAACTTTAGCCTGATCTTGTAAGCCATTCATCTGAATGGCTTTCCACAAGTCCTTTGCAGTCCACTAGGACTGCGGCGTCAAGCATCAAGTGAACTCTGATCTCCACAAAACCCGCAAGAGCTCGTTTACTTATGTGCTCTATCGTAATCGGATTCCTTAACGAAAGCGGCCAATGCCTAGCAGTTTCGCAAGATTCGCGTCCGGATCCAGCACCGGAACGAGTTTTCCGTTCGGCGCGGAGGCCAGCGTGCTGACGCCCGGGCCGTGACCGGCCAATGGGGAGTCCGTGTGAATCACGATGCCGATCGTCACCGCGCCGCGGCGGAACGTGCGCCCAAAACGGCCATCGTGATCCATGATCGCGACGAAATCGCCCAAGCGCAGCGCCTCAAGCCCATGTTCGCGCACCTCGTCTTCGTCGTGGCAGAGAATGTCGTAGTCGCCCGTGACCACGGAAAGCGAGCCGATGCCGCTTCCCATCAGGTGCGCGGGCACCACCGCCGCCACCGGCACCTCCAGCCGGCCATCCGCGCGCTCGCGCCAGCCCCAGCGCTCGAACACATCGGGATCGAGGTTGTACAGCCGCACTTCGGGATGATCCAAAAGCGCCAGCCCCTGCCCGAAGGCTTCGATGAGAAAGCGATCGTCCAGCGTGAGATTGCTCAGCACATCGTCGGGAAAGTCCAACATCAGATGCTCCACGCCGCCGTGGTGCCCGACGACCACGCCCTCTGCCCCCTTGGCCGCGCCTGTGATCACGCGCGCCTTGTTGCCCACGCAGGCCAAAAACTGATACCCGGCCTCGGCCTTGCTGCTTTTGTGCGAAAGCTTCGTAGACACGCCCGGCTCGATGTGATCGCCGACCCAGCCGCGCGCTGGATCGCCGACCTTGACGTTGTAGGTGATGCCGCCCGTGGATGGCCAGATGAACACCTCGCCTGCCGCGCCGACCTCGAACGGCGCCCATTGCACCGCCGGCGCGACACCTCCCTGCACCGCGATTTTCACAAGCTTGTCCCGATTGGTGCGCAGGCTCACGGATTCCCTCCTTCGCTGGCCAATGTCATTTCGGCTACAGCCACGGTGGGCGCAGCCACGGAGCCAAACCACTGCAAATCATCGCCAAGCGCGCAGATGCCGGCAAACATCTCCAAAAGGTTGCCCGCGATCGTCGCGCCCTGCACCGGATAGGCGATCTCGCCATCCTTGAACCAGAAGCCTGCCGCGCCGCGCGAATAGTCGCCGGTGATCTCGCGCACGCCGAATCCGGTCAGCTCCGTCACCCAAAGCCCCTCCCCGAGCTCGGCGAGGATCGCCTCCGCCGACTGCGCGCCGGGCGAAAGCCAAAGGTTGGACGGGCCAATGCCGATATCGCCGACAAGCCCCCGCGTGGCGTGCCCCGTCTCCGGATGGTTGAGCCGGCGCGCCACATAGCGATTGGTGAGAAAGCTTGTCAGTTTCCCGTTTTCCACCACTGCAAGCCTGCGGCAGCGCACGCCCTCGCCGTCGAAAAGCCGGTCGGTGAGGCCGTCGGGATGCTGGGGATCGTCCGTGATCGTGACGAAGTCCGGAAAGATGCGCTCGCCCAGCCGATCGGCCAAGAACGAATGCCGGTGCATCACCGCACGCCCATTGATCGCGTGCGCCAAATGCCCAAGCAGGCTCACCGCCACGCGCGGTTCGAACACCACCGGAAACCGCCCGGTGGGGCAATCGCGCGCGCCGAGCCTGCGTGCTGCGCGCTCCCCTGCCTCGCGCCCCAAGGCCTCAGGCGGCGGAAGCTTTTGCGCATCGATCGCGGCCTTCCACGCATAGTCGCGCTGCATTTCACCCGCCCGACGCGCCACCGCGACGACCTGCATCTGGGCGTAGGCGCGGCTGTATTCGGCGGCAAAGCCATCGCTGGCCGCGTAGGCGTAGCTGTAGCGCCCAAAGCCCGTGCCTGCGCCCTCGGTGCTCGCCACTTCAGGCACCGCCCGCGCCTCTGCTTCCAGCGCCAACGCCGCCTTTTTCGCCTCCTCCACGTTCCAGCGCGCGTCCGCATGCGCGCGCGCCTGCCATGCGCGCACCTCGTCTTCGCTGGGATGCTCAGCGCCAACCGGCGGCACGGCCTCGGGATCGGGCGCGGCAATCCTGGCCTGCGCGAGCGCCCGCGCCACGGCCTCGCGGATGCCGTCGGCATCCGCCCGCGTCGTGGCGCTCGTGCCGTAGCTCAAGCCTTCTCGGTGGGCGCAAAACACCCGCACCCCCACGCCGAAGCTTTCAGTGTGCACCAGCCGCTCCACCGCGCCCCCGCGCACCTCGATCTCCACCCCCTGCTCGGCAATCGCCACCGCATCGGCATGCAGCGCGCCTTGCTTTTTGGCTTCGTCCACCGCCCTTTCCGCTGCGGTGAGCACATTGGATTTGCGCATGCCTCCTCCTTGCGTAGCGTTTCCTTGATGCGCGCGCTGATCGCGGTTGCGTTCGCACTGGCCGCGGTGCCGGCTTGGGCCTACCGCCAACAGGCGGTGGTGTGCCTTGATCACGGCCACGCGGTGGCGCGCGATGCTGCCCACGCGCCCCAATCCTGCACGCCGTTCGACCCCAATGCATTGCACGCACGCGCAGCGAAAGGCGACGCCGAGGCCTTGGACGCGCTTTTGGCCGTGGCCGAGCAAACGCGGCTTTTGCCGCCGCTGCGCGTGAGCGCTGCGCAGGCGCTGGCCTGGCCTAAGGGGCGGCCGCTTCCAGAGGCGCTCAAGGCGCGGGCTATTCGCCTATTCGCCAGCACGCGCGCGCCGTTCAAGATGCTCGCCAATGTGGCGGCGTTCTTGCAGCGTTTTTCCGACCTTCACGCTCCCGATCCGGCTTTGCTTCCGGGGCTTGCCCGTCGGCTGATTCGGGCGGAGACCTGCCCGCTGGCCGCGCAACTGCTTGCCGAACACGGCGAGACCGGGCGGCGGGCGATGCTGGATGCGTGGTTCACCGCGCAGCGCTCGGATTTGGTGACGCAATGCGTGGAGCGCGCGATCGGCCGCAACGTGCTTAGCATTGCCGACATCCTCGTGCAGCGAGCCAAGGCCAGCGACAATGCCGTGCTGCGCATGCGCGCGGTGAACTGGCTTGCGCTGGCCGGCCCCGAGGCCAAGGCTGCGATCGCCGCATTTGCCGACGACCCGGATGCGCGCGTGCGCCGGCTCGTCGAGGGTTATCTTGCGAAGGAGGGAGGGCGATGAACGAACTGCAACGCGTGGCTGCGTCTGGGCCTCACGGCTCGCGACCCGTGCCGGCGGTGTTGGCGATCGCCGAGGCGTCCGTCTCCATCGCCGAGGCGCTCGCCACCGCCCCGATCCGAGGGGCGCTCGGCGCGGCAGGCGAAATCAATGTGCAGGGCGAAGTGCAGCAGAAGATGGATGTGATTGCGGACAAGTTCGTCGAGCA
>CAZTLD010000124.1:0-3695 GCA_964614395.1 uncultured Zetaproteobacteria bacterium | reverse complement strand
CCAAGCTCCTTGAGGTGCTGCTCGATCACCTCGCCGATCTCGGCCACGATCGAAGGCATGTATTTGCCGCCCTTTTTGTAGTAGCCGCCTCTGGGGTCGAAGACGCTCTTGAGCTCCTCGACGAGGAAGCTCACATCGCCCCCTTTGCGGAAGATCGCGCTGATCACGCGCGTGAGCGCGACGATCCACTGGAAGTGCTCCATGTTCTTCGAGTTGATGAAGATTTCAAACGGGCGGCGCTGGCCGTTTTCGTCCACGATGTCGTTGATCGTCACGTAGATCGCATGCTCGGAAAGCGGGGTCTTGATCTTGTAGGTCTTGCCCTCGAGCGGCCCGTCCGGGCGGTGCAGAAGCTCGGGCTTCGGCTTTTCTTTTTTTTCTTCGCCCGGGCGGATCGCCTCGTATCCGACGATCTTTTTCTCAATCTTTACAGGCATTGCCGACTCCTCATCATATAAAGCATAGACAGCCCATCCGCGCAAAGGTAGCGCTCTTTGCGCCTGCGCGGGGCGGCAGGGATCGCGGCTTTCGGAAGCTGCGCCAGCACCCAGAGGTTCACCGGCGGGAAGCGCATCTCCGGCCAGCGCAGGCTAGAAGCGCCCATAGTAGCCCTCCTTGAGCGCCTCGTAGAGGTTGGCCGCGGTGTGCACCTCACCCTCGTACTCCACCTCTTCATCACCCCGAAGCTCGACCACCGTTCCGTCCTCCAGTTTGAAGCGGTAGATCGTGTTTTTGAGGTCTTCCTCGCGCACCAAGACGCCCACGAACGCATCCGGATTGAAGCGGAATGTCGTGCAGCCCTTGAGCCCCTTTTCGTAGGCGTAAAGGTAGATGTCCTTGAAGTCCTCGTAAGGGTAGTCGGTGGGCACGTTGATCGTCTTCGAGATCGACGAATCCACCCACTTCTGCGCCGCAGCCTGAATGTCCACATGCTGCTTCGGCGTGATGTCGTCGGTGGTGACGAAATAGTCCGGCAATCTATGCGCCGGATCTTCGGCGTAAGGATCGGCCTCGGGATCCACGAGCGCCCGATAGGCCAATAGCTCAAACGAATACACGTCCACCTGCTCCTTCGTCTTGCGCCCCTCACGGATCACGTTGCGCTTGTACTTGTGCGCGAAGGTCGGCTCGATCCCGTTCGAGGCGTTGTTCGCAATCGAAAGCGAGATCGTGCCGGTGGGGGCGATGGACGTGTGATGCGTGAATCGGCACCCGTATTTTTCCAGTTCCTTGACAAGATCAGGGCATTTCTCGGCGAGGCGCTGCATGTAGCGCGAATAGCGCGCCCACAGCACCTTGCCCTTCACCTTGTCGCCCACCTTGATGCCGTCCTTGGCCATCTCGGGGCGCTTGCGCATCATCTCGGGCGTGACTTCGAACTCTTCTTCCATGATCGGCGCAGGCCCCTTTTCCTTGGCAAGCTCCAAACCGACTTCATAGCCGGTTTTCGCCATCTCGAACGCCACCTGTTCGGTAAACCGGATGGACTCAGGCGAGCCATAGGGAATGCGCAGCATCGCAAGCGCCGATCCCAGACCCAGAAATCCCATGCCGTGCCGACGCTTGCGGAAGATTTCCTCGCGCTGCTTTTCCAGCGGAAGCCCGTTGATCTCGACCACGTTGTCCAACATCCGCGTGAACACCCGCACGACCTCGCGGAAGCGATCCCAGTCGAAGCGCGCGTTCTCCGTGAACGGATCGAGCACGAACTTCGTGAGATTGACGCTTCCAAGCAAACACGCGCCATAAGGCGGCAGAGGTTGCTCGCCGCACGGGTTCGTCGCGCGGATCTCCTCGCACCACCAGTTGTTGTTCATGCGGTTGACTTCGTCGATCAGGATGAAGCCAGGCTCCGCATAGTCGTAGGTGGAGCTCATGATCACGTCCCAAAGCCTGCGCGCCTTGATGCGCCGATAGACGCGACACGCGATGCGCCCTTCCTCGTCGAAAGTCGCATAATCGGGCGGATTGGGGCGATGCCGCCAGACGATCTCGGCGCTTTCGTCCTCCAGATCCGCCGGCAGCGCCGGAAACACAAGCTCCCAGTCCTCGTCGTTCTTCACCGCCTCGATGAAGTCCTTCGTGATCAAGACCGAGAGATTGAACTGCCGAAGCCTGCCGTGCTCGCGCTTGGCGCGGATGAAGTCCATTACATCCGGATGCGAGACATCGAACGTCGCCATCTGCGCGCCGCGCCGGCCGCCGGCGGACGAAATCGTAAAGCACATCGCATCGAAGATGTCCATGAACGAAAGCGGCCCGGAGGTGTAGGCGCCCGCGCCAGACACATACGCGCCCTTGGGTCTTAGCGTTGAGAACTCATAGCCGATGCCGCATCCCGCTTTGAGCGTAAGACCCGCTTCGTGCACCATGCGCAAGATTCCGTCCATCGAATCCGGGATCGTGCCGGAGACGGTGCAGTTGATCGTGCTCGTCGCGGGCTTGTAGTCCCATGCGCCGGCGTTGGAGATGATGCGCCCGGCGGGAATCGCGCCGTTTTCCAGCGCCCAAAGGAAACGTTCGTACCAATATTGGCGCTTTTCGTCGTCCTCCTCGACCTCGGCAAGCGCCCGCGCCACGCGCTTGAACGTGTCCGAAAGCGTCTTGTCGATCGGACGGCCGAACTGGTCCTTGAGCCGATACTTCTTGTCCCAGATGTCTTCGCTTGCCGGCTGCAGCGGGATGTCTTTCGCTTCCACGGCTTTTTCGATCACGCGCATCTTCGGCTGAGTCATGCGGCCACCTCCTTTCCCCGCGGCCAAGCTTAGACCCACAACATCTAGTGGTGCAAGCGGCTGTCAACCACCACATGTTGTGCACATCTTGTCCACAACGCCGAAAGCGCGCCGCTAGCGAAGCTTTCGGCGGGTTGGGCTCGGCGGGGCATCTTGGTACGATGCGCACGATGCGTGCGCCGTTGGGCTTCGATGCGGCCGAAAGCCCCCGCCGGAAGGCGGAGGGCGTGATGCGCGTGTTCAGCTCGGTGGCCGAGCGCTACGATCTGATGAACGATTTGATGAGCGGCGGGCTGCACCGGTTGTGGAAGCGGGTGCTCGTAGCCCGCCTTCGGCTGCGCCCCGGCATGCGGGTGCTGGATGTCGCAGCCGGAAGCGGCGATGTGGCGCGGCTTGCGCTGCGCGCGATGGGCGGACAGGGGCGAGTGGTGCTGGCCGATCCGAACGCCGAGATGCTCGCCGAGGGCGCGCGGCGCATGATCGATGCCGGGTTTCTTCATGATCGCGCGGCGTGCGTGCAGGCGGCGGGCGAGGCGCTTCCGTTTCGGGACGCGAGCTTCGACCGGGTCGTGATCGCGTTTGGGCTTCGCAACTTCGCCGATCCCGATGCGGGGCTTCGTGAGTTTCACCGCGTGCTGCGGCCGGGCGGGATGTTCGCATGCCTTGAGTTCAGCCAGCCGCCCGCGTGGGTGCGGCCCGTGTATGATCTTTATTCCTTCCACTTCATTCCGGCGCTCGGCGAGCGCATCACGGGCGACAGAGGCGCGTATCAGTATCTGGTGGAGTCGATCCGGCGCTGGCCCGATCGGGCGCGGCTGGCCCGGCGCATTGAAAGGGCCGGATTCTTCGGCGTGGATTCGGTGGCGCTGACGATGGGGATCGTCGCGATGCATTGGGGGTGGCGGGTATGAGCTGGCTTGCGATGCCGCTTCGCTTGATGCCGGAAGCCGTCGTGTGCGT
>CAZTLD010000123.1:0-3699 GCA_964614395.1 uncultured Zetaproteobacteria bacterium | reverse complement strand
GCGCGCACGGACAACGCGCCGCACGCCGCGATCGCCGACGAGGCGCGCAAGATCTACGGCATCCAGTTCCACCCCGAGGTCGTGCACACGCCGGACGGCGCGATGCTGCTTGCGCACTTTGCGCGCGCGATCTGCGGCTGCGCTGGAAGCTGGACGATGGGATCGTTCATCCAGCACGCGATCCAAAGCATCCGCGCGCAGGTGGGCGACGGGCGCGTGATCTGCGCGCTTTCCGGCGGCGTGGACTCCACCGTGGCCGCTACCCTCATCCACCGCGCGATCGGCGATCGGCTCACCTGCATCTTCGTAGACAATGGGCTATTGCGCCTTGGCGAGGCCGAAGAGGTGCGGCGGATGCTCGGCGAGGATCTGGGGCTGCCGCTCGTGTTCGTGGACGCAAGCAAGCGTTTTCTGGATAAGCTCTCCGGCGTCACCGATCCGGAAGAAAAGCGCCGCATCATTGGGCATGAGTTCGTGGCCGTCTTTGAAGAAGAAGCGAAAAAGATCGGCGGCGCGCAGTTCTTGGCGCAAGGCACGCTCTATCCGGACGTGATCGAATCGGTCTCGGTCAAGGGCCGAAGCCACACGATCAAAAGCCACCACAATGTCGGGGGGCTGCCCGAGCGGATGCAGATGGAGCTCGTGGAGCCGTTGCGGGAGCTTTTCAAGGACGAAGTGCGGGAACTCGGGCGGGAGCTTGGCGTGCCCGAGCCGATCTTGAGGCGCCAGCCCTTTCCGGGGCCGGGGCTTGCCGTGCGCTGCGTGGGCGCGATCACCCCCGAGCGGCTGGATACGCTGCGGCGGGCGGATGCGATCGTCACAGAGGAGATCGCGAACAGCGAGATCGCGCGCCACCTGTGGCAATGGTTTGCGGTGCTGCTTCCGGTGCGCAGCGTCGGCGTGATGGGCGACCGGCGCACCTACGCCGAGGCCGTTGCGATTCGGGCGGTGGAGTCCGTGGACGGGATGACTGCGGACTTCGCGCACCTGCCGCACGATTTGCTTGCGCGCATCGCAAGCCGCATCATCAACGAGGTGCCGGGCGTAAACCGCGTCGTGTATGATGTCACCAGCAAGCCGCCCGGCACAATCGAATGGGAATGAAGGAGGCGAAATGAAACGATTGATCTGGCTTGCCGCGGCAGCGCTTGCCGCATGCGCGCAAGGCGAAAAGGCCGCCGCGCCGAAAGGCCCCGATCTTTCGACGGAAACGGGCAAGTTTTCCTATGCGGTGGGCCGCGATGTCGGGCGCACGCTCAAGAATATGGGGGTCAAGATCGACGTAGCGGCGCTGGCCGCAGGTGTTGAGGACACGCTTTCCGGCAAGCCCTCTCGCGTGCCGGAAGCGGAGCTAACCAAGGTCAAGCAAAAGGTGTTTCGCGCGCGCCAAGCGGAGCTTGAAAAGCAGCATCGCGCGCAGGCCAAGCAGAACGCCGAGGCTGCGGAAAAGTTCCTAAGCCAAAACGCGAAAAAGCCTGACGTGCGGACGACGGCCAGCGGCCTGCAATACCAGGTGCTGCGCGAAGGCACCGGCCCTTCGCCGAAGCTCGGCGACACCGTCGTCGTGCACTATGAAGGGCGGCTTACGGACGGGCGCGTGTTCGATTCCTCCTACCAGCGAGGGCAGCCTGCGCAGTTCGTGCTCGCCAAAGGGCGATTGATCCCTGGCTGGGTGGAAGGGCTTCAGCTGATGAAAAAGGGCGCGAAGTTCCGCTTCTGGATCCCGCCGGCGCTGGGCTACGGCGAGCGCGGCGCCCCGCCCCGCATCCCGCCGAACGCGGTGCTCGTGTTCGATGTCGAGCTTCTGGATGTGAAGCAGGGCCAGTAGCCGATGTTTTCCGCGCTCACCGAACGGCTGGGGACGCTCGCCTCGCGGCTGCGAGGGCAGGCGCGGATCGATCAAGCCGATCTTGAGGCCGCGCTTCGCGAGCTGCGCATTGCGCTGCTGGAAGCGGATGTGGCGCTTCCGGTCGTCAAGGCTTTGAGCGAACGACTGCGCGCGCGGCTGAAAGACGCGCCGCTCGATCGTTCGCTGCAGCCCGGCGAGCTCGTCGTCGCCGCGATGCATGCCGAGATTGCGCGCATCCTGGGCGGCAAGTGGCGCGATCTCGATGTTTCGCGCATCCCGTCGGTGGTGCTGCTGGTAGGGCTGCAAGGCGCAGGCAAGACGACGACGGCGGGAAAGCTTGCGCGGATGCTTCGTGAGCGGCGCAAGCGCGTGGCGCTCGCGAGCGTGGACATGCAAAGGCCGGCTGCGCGCGAGCAGCTTCGCGTGCTTGCCGATCGGCTGGGCGTGCCGTTCATCGCCCCTGAAGCCACGGATCCAATCGCGGCCGCGCGCGAGGCGGTGGCGCGGCTTGCCGAGGCCAACGCGCACATCCTGATTTTGGACACCGCCGGCCGGCAGGCGGTGGACGCAGAGCTCATGCAGGAGATTCGCGCGATCGCCGAGGCGGTCTCGCCCACGGAGCGGCTGCTCGTCGTGGATGCGACGATCGGGCAAAGCGCGGTGGAGGTGGCGCGCGCGTTCCATGAGGCGGTGCGGCTTACGGGGTGCGTGCTCACGAAGGCCGACGCCGACGTGCGCGGCGGTGCGGCGCTTTCGCTTGCGGAGGGCGCAGGCATCCCGGTGCGCTGGGTCGGAGTCGGCGAAAAGCTGGAGGCGCTTGAGCCTTTTGACCCGGCGCGCTTTGCCCGGCGCATCCTCGGCATGGGCGACATCGAGGGGTTGCTTGAGAAGGTCGCGCGCGCGCAGGCGCAAACGCCGAAACCGGCGAAGAAAAAGAAACGGGATCTGGATCTGAACGACCTGCTCGACCAGTTCACGCAGATCATCGAGATGGGCGGCGCGCAGTCTCTGCTCGAGCATCTGCCGCTCGCCGCAAAGGCCCAGGCGCAAGCGCCGGACGAGCGCGCGCTTCGCCGGATGCGCGCGATCATCCAGTCGATGACGCCGGAAGAGCGGGCAAGGCCTGAGATCATCAACGGCTCGCGCAAGCGGCGGATCGCGCGCGGCGCGGGCGTCTCCGTGCAGGAGGTAAACCAGCTTTTGCGGCAACACCGCGAGATGCAAAAGATGATGAAGCGCCTCGGGCGCGGCGGCAAGGCGGCCAAGATGCTCGCGCGCCTCGGGCTTGGGCGCGGGGGCTTGCGCTGATGGCGCGGCTTGCCGCGCGGGCGCGCAGGCTCAAGCCCTCGGCGACGCTGGCCGTGAACGCGCGCGCGGCCGAGCTGCGCGCCGCGGGAAAAGACGTGATTTCGCTGGCCGTCGGCGAGCCCGAGCTGCCCACGCCCGAGCCGATCGCCGAGGCAGGCATTCAGGCCATCCGCGAGGGCTTTACCCGCTACACGCCTGCAGCCGGCATTCCTGAGCTTCGCAATGCGGTCGCCGAGCAAGCCTGTCGCGACTGGCAGTGGCCGGAGCTTGCGGCGGAAAACGTCGTCGTCACGGTCGGCGGCAAGCAGGCGTTGTTCAACCTGATGCTCGCCGTGCTCAATCCGGGCGACGAGGCGGTGATCTTCGCGCCCTACTGGGTGAGCTATCCGGAGATGGTGCGGCTTGCCGGCGGCCGCCCCGTGATCGTGCCCACCTCGATGGATGCGCGCTTTCAGCCGGATGTGGAGGCGCTCGAAAAGGCGATCACGCCGCGTACGCGGCTCGTGATCCTGAACTCGCCGTCCAATCCGACGGGTGTGGCC
>CAZTLD010000122.1:0-3706 GCA_964614395.1 uncultured Zetaproteobacteria bacterium | reverse complement strand
TTCCTTTTAGAGTCCAAAAAGAGCCTCTCTCAGAATTTCTGCGGTCGATCAAAAAGCACATATGGCACACCAATAGGATAAAACCCTTTACAATGGTATATTCAGTAATTAGTATACTGCGAAAAAGAATGAAGGGCATGAGTCATGCACGATATGCCGCCTCAAATCGAAAAAGAATATACAAGATGGAAGGAAATTGTTGGACCTGAAGTTTATACTTGTAATCTATGCATTGGAATACACGATGTATTACGCGCACATTTTTTAATAGCAAGTTTCTTCTCTGAACAAGAGGAAGGCATTGGAGGGATTGGTCCAAGGGATGTTGACCTTCTGCATTCAGCTTTGGTGAGGCAGACCGTAGGTTTTGGGAAAATCACAAAGTGGAATAGCGAATTAGACATCCCTGCTACATTATTTTTTGGTCTAATTAAAAACCATCCATTTCATGACGCCAACAAAAGGACAGCATTATTGTCTTTATTTTTTCACCTCTGGAAGCTTAGAAGGGTACCAGACACAAAACAAAAGGAATTTGAAACTCTAGCTTTGCGTTTAGCATCTAATGAACTTTATAAGTACAAAGAGTATCAAAAATCAAGATACAGAGGTGCAGATGGAGAGGTTGTCTTTATCTCTAAATTTTTAAGAAACAAAACTAGACGTCTTGACCGAAGTTTTCGCTTGATAACATATCGCCAATTAGATACCTTGCTTCGCAGATTTGGATTCGCTCTTGAAAATCCTAGAGCCAATTACATAGACATAGTTCAAATCAAAGAAAAAAGAGGCTTGATAAGGAAGACAACAACAAAAAAAAGAATAGGAAATATCCCCTTTCCAGGCTGGACCCGACAGGTAGATGTTAATACTCTCAAAAATGTGATGAGATGTACTAAACTTACCTACGAAAATGGAGTCGATGCTGGAGCTTTTTTTCAAGGACTCGATCCTTTGCCTGCGCTAATAGATACTTACCACCATCTACTGAAAAGGCTGGCAAATAAATAGTACTTACGGCATGAATACAACTTGAGGCGAGGCCGCCCAAGAGGCGCAGCCGCGCATGAGCTGGGCGATGCCGAGCCCAGCGCCCGTGATCGGCCAAGACGGGATCAGCTTGCAGCCCCACACGCGGACGAACGCGGGCGTTCCCGCCTGCCAAAAGCCAGAGCCTGCGGGGATGGACACGCGCGTGATCGGATTTACCGGATCCAGCTTGATGTACCAGTCCCAGAAGCGGCCGGCGTGCGTGATCACAAGCAGCATCCAATCCCAGGTCTCCGGCGCGGGTTGATCGCGCCACGCCACTTGCAACGCGCTTGCCTGCGTGATCACCGGATGCGCCTGCGGAAAGGCCAAGTTGGCGGCGGCCAGCGCGGTGTTCGAAAGCGGCGGGCCGAGCCAAGCGCGCGCGCCGGCCTCGGCGTAGCCGTCCGCAGCAAGCCCCACGACGCGAAGCGCAAGCACATAGCCCTGCGCATAGGCGTCGGCCACCGCCCAAAGCGTCATCGCCGCGGCATTGGGCGGCGTGATGTCCCCCGCGCGGTGCGCGATCACGCGGAACGCGCCCGCATACGGATCAACGGCGAACGCCGCCGCCTCCAAACGCCCCACGCCGGAGAGCCCCGCAGGCGGCGCGTTCACCTGCGGCCGCCAGGCGAGCGTGGCCAGCCGCGGCTCGCCGTAGGGGTCGGGAAGCGTCCACGCCAACGGGCTTGCAGCAAGGTGCGGCTGCCATGCGATGCGGCTTGCGAACCCGAAATCCGGCCACGGGGCGAGCATTCCTTGCGGTTCGATCATCGCCGTGACGCCGATCGGCGCTGCCGTCTCTTCCATCGCCGCAAACACGAAGTTCGGATTCGCATCGCCAAGCTGATGCCCGCTCTTCCACAGGTGCCAGCCGTCGGTGAGGTAAACGTCGGCCAATGTGGACGCATTCACCTGCGGCGGCGGGTTGATCGCGATGCGGGCGTCCGCCTGCAATCCCGAGCGGATCGGAAGCCGCACGAAGCCGCCGAGGCTCCCGACCGCCGAAGCGGCGAAGCCGCCGAAAAACGCGTGCACGGCGGCGTCGGCCGCAAGCGCCGGAAAACGCGCAAGCCCGCTTGCGTCCGTGGTCTGCTGCCGGCCTCCGGCCACGACCACAGCGCCTGCGATCGGCATGCCCGAGGCGGCGTCCACGACCTGCACCGTGCGCGCGGCGATCGGCGCGGCCACCACCTGCCCCGTGAGCGGATCGGCATAGGCGCTTCCCGCCGGCACCGGGTTGAGCGGCACCGGGATCAACACAGCACCCCCCGTGATCGTCGCGGTGGAAGCCCCGCGCGCAAGCCATTGGCCAGTGGCATCGAACGCATCGAAGGTGAACTGCATCTGCGCATTCGCAGGAAGGTTCAGCACGAGCGTCCCGGAAAGCGGCATCTCCGTTTGCAGGCTGAAGCCTCCGCCCTGCACGGTGAGCACCAGCCGCCGCATCGTCGGGAAGCGCTGCCGGAGGCTTGCGCCCACCTCCAGCCGCACGGGCACCATGGCCCCCGCTTGCCCGCCGCCTGCGCCGGCGCCGCCTGCGTTGATCGCCGAGGCCACGCCCGCGTCCGGGTGCTGCGCGCCCCCGCAGGCGGCCAGCCACAGGCAAATCCACACCCAGACCGGCATGCGCGGATGCTACTGCGGAAGCAGCATCGGCGCGCCCAGCCGCTCGAGCATCCGGATCAAGGCCGCATCGGGCGCCTCGGGCGCTGCGCCGTCCTGCTTCTTGCGCTTCTTGCCTTCGCTGAGCGTGCCCACGTCCTTGATGAACGCCAGCAACCAATCCTCGGGGATCGGACGCGGGGCTTGCGCGACCCCCGCCTCCACACGCAGGTATTCGCCCGCCGCGACGGGGATCGCCGGGGCGCGCGCCAACGCGACCTCCACGCGGCCGTCCAGCAATGCCACATGTTCCGCGCGCGGCTCCACCTGCGCGAGCACATCGGTGCCGCGCACCGCGATCACCGCCGTGCGCATCCGGATCTGGAAGCGCGCATCCAGCGCCTTGAGCTTTTCGATTAGAACCCGCGCCCGGCCTTGCAGCATCTCCAAGAGCGCATCGCCCCAGCCGCCTTCGCGCGCCGGCCGAAGCCGCGCCATGCGCAACTCGGCCTGGGCGCCCAGTTGAATGAGCGTGCCGTCCGCAAGGCGGATGCGCAGCCGCGATCGCGCACCGGTGCGCACGCGATCGCCTTCTTCAACAGGCGCGCCCACCTTGGCCGGGATGCGGGCTGCGCCCCGCTCGATCCACGCCTGTCCCCGCACATAGTCCACGACCCCCACCGGCTCCGCCGCAGCCGCGGACGCAAACACGAGCCCCAGCACGATCAAAATACCCACAACACGCCTCCCTCCAGCCGCCAGCGGCGCCACGCGCGCGAAAACGCGGGATCGCGCACCGCGGCGGCGTTCATGTTCGTGCGGTTTTCCGCGTAATCGGCGGCGGCGAACGCGGAAAACCGCGCGCCCAGCCGATACGCGGCCTGCACGCGCGCCCCCAGCCGCCAGCCTTTCCGCCGGATCGGCCGGCGCAGAAACGGCCGCGCGTCCAGATGCAGACCCACGCGGCGGACGAGTTGCGCTGTGGCCGCATACGACCACGCACCCAAGCGCCAGCGCCCCTCGCAGGCCAAGCCCCACCAGCGCAGCGCCTCTTCCGGCGCGCGCGTGCGCG
>CAZTLD010000121.1:0-3720 GCA_964614395.1 uncultured Zetaproteobacteria bacterium | reverse complement strand
CCTGTGGGATCCGCAAACCAGCTTACTGGCGTGGGCGGCTGCCAAATCCGAAGCGCTTGCGCTGCGGCGACGAAAAGATGCAAGCCAAGGCCCGCCCCTAGAGCATAAACGGCAAGATTCCCCCAGCGCTGAGCCGCCGCGAATGCAAGCGGGGCTAGCAGCCATGTCCAATGTTTGGCGAGCAGCGAGATTCCCCAGCGGGGATCGGGCGCCCAGAGGAGCGAGCAGGCAAGCCAGCCAAGCATGGCGGCAAGGGCAAGGAGCCATCGGCGGCACATCCTTGCAAACTCCAAGAACGCGCTGCGCGTATCTCGGCACATGATCGCGAGCACGAGGCTGAGGCCAAAAGCCACATTGGCGGCCGCGATGGAGAAAGGAAGAACGAAAGCCCCCATCAGCCATGCGCCAGTGGCTATCGAGCCAAGCCGAGTGTGCATCGTTGCCAAAATGAACGCCTCTACTCCGAAGGCGGATGCATGGCCTGCGCAGTGCGCTTGCGCACCGTCGCCTTCGCGTAGCGGTAGAAAGTCCCCTCGAAGTTGCCAAGCGCGATCACGAATCCGGCCCAGCCGTCCAGAAAGCCCAGCTTGAGCACATAGATGCGGAAAAACGACCAAAGCGCATGCGCAAGCGCCCGCCCCATGCTCACGGGCTTGTTTTGCCGAATGAGCTTTTGCGCGCCCAATGTGGAGTAGCGCTGCATCTTTGCGATCATCTGCTCCAGGTTCTCAAACGGGATCTGCACGATCGCCGAGCGCAGGTATCCGATGCTGCCATGCGCCTGCCAGCCTTCGTGCACTTCGTCCGCTTCCGCATAGACGAGCGATCCTTTGCGAAACAGCTGCGGCTGGCGGTAGTCCGGCCACCAGCCGCAATGCCGAATCCAGCGCCCCATGAACCAGTTGCGGCGGGGGATGAAGTAGAGATCGTGTTGGGGGTTTTGAAGAACCTCGTCTATCTCTCGCTTCGCCTCCGGGGTCATGCGCTCGTCCGCATCTAGGCTCAAGATCCAATCGTAGCGGCAGGCGCGCACGCCTTCGTTGCGGATTTGGCCGAAGGTCTTGAACGGGATCTGCACGACGCGCGCGCCCATTTCCGCGGCGATCGCATCCGTCCCGTCGGTGCTGAAGGAGTCCACGACCACCACTTCGTCCGCCCAGCCGGCGACGCTTGCGATCGCATCCCGGATCTTGCTTGCCTCGTTGTAGGCGAGGATGTAAACGGAAAGCTTGGGCCTCATCCGCAGATCGCCTCCCAAAGGCGGTTGGGATCATGCTCCTTGCGGAGCGTCTGCGCCGCTTGGTGCGCGCACTTCCGCCAAGCCTCGTAATGCTTTGGGGCTTCCAAGATAGCCGCCACCCATGCATCGGCGTCCCGTGCGTCCACCACGGCTCCGCAGCCAAAGCGCTGCACGATCTCGGCGCTCCAAAGCCCTCGGCTTGCGATGATAGGGCATCCCGCCGCCAGCGCATCCAGCGCCACCGAGGTGATCTTCGCCCGATAGGCTTCGGGATCGTAGGGCTGCAGGCAAATCCCGCCGGAGAACTGGGCGTGGTAGGCATCTTCGTCCAACGCCTTGCGCGCGATCACGCAACCATTCCACGCGCATGCTTCCATTTCGGCAAGGATGTTTCGTATCGCGGGGCTGTACTCGCCGTGATGGTTCGGCGCGGCCTGAATCCAGAAAGGCGGCGGCGAGGGAACCTGAGCAAGCCTGCGCACGACCTCGGCAAGAAGCGCAAAGCCCTTGTCTTCCCTGGCGACGCCCGGCACCACGAAGCGCCGAAACGGCGCCTCCGAAAACCGCGCGCGCAGCGGAATCGGATACGGCACATGAAGCACGTTCGCCGCACCGCTTTCCCGCCATGCCTGGGCGAGCTCGGCATGCGTTGTGAGCACCATCGCATGCCGAAGCCGAGGTGCAATAAACCGCATCTTTCTGCGGCCGCGTGCATCCAGCCGCGTTTGGTGGATGTAAAACACCGCGCGTCCTCGCCGTCGGACCGCTTCGGGAAGCGCGGCATAGGCCGCAAGCTCCGAACGGGAAGCGGTGGGCGTGAACACGAGCGCGCCCTGGCTGAGCAGGCGCGCCATCAGCGCTGCATACTGCAAGCGGCGGATGCGGCGGATGAAGTAGGGCCGAATGCGCCAGCGCGGGGCGGGAGCAAGGGATGCATCGGCCTTTTTCCCTACCCAAAGCGTCGCCTCGGCGTCCGGCCGGGCTTCGGCGAGCATTTTCGCAAGGCCCCAGCAATGGCCGGCGCGGTTGATCAACGTGGGTTCAACGATGTGCAGCATCGCGATGAAGACGCCTGCGCAGATGTTGGAGCGAGGCCGCATGTCCCGCAAAGCGATAGACGAGATAGTAGCGCGGCGGCTGATAGAGCGCTTCCCACGGCGTGTCTGCAAAATGCGCGCTTAGATCTTCGCGGACGAAGAATGCGTTCGTGCCCGCAATGGAGCAGCCCACCAACCGATAACCATGCGGCGCGAACAATGCGACCCATGCCGCAAGCGAGGCTCCCTGGTCGTCGTCCTCCCGCCAAGCAAAATCCTTTTCGTAAGGCACATGAACCCGCATCGGCGGAGGGAACTTGGCGTTGTATTCCACGCACCAAGCTCTTGGCCGGAAGTCCGCAAGCAGCGCCTCCACGACGGGAAGATCGTAGCTGTCAATGTCCACGGAAATGAAATCCGGCTCGGCCTCAGCATCTCCGAGCTTCTCCAAGCCCTTTCGGACGATGTCCACGGCGTTGTCGGGTGTGACCTTCGCGCAGGCGATCGCAAGCAAGTGCGCGTGTTTTTCCTCGTCGTAGTCAAGCGCGCGAAGGAGGCGAGCGATTTCCTTTTTGTCGGCGTCGATCCATACGCCGCGCCATCCGCTGAGAAGAAGCGCATGGGTGTTGTTCTCAAGCCCGCAGCCGCAGCCGATCTCTACGCATATCCGCGTGGATGTCCCTATTCTGCGGAAAATTTCGGCGATGATGCCGTCCTCGTCGCATTGGCTGTAAATCTTTCGACCGTAGGCCAGCAGCGTGTCCGGCGCCTTTTGCTTTTCTTCCGCGATGATGCGCTGGATCTCCCGCTCGCACCACAGATGCACCATCGCATAAAAGCGCCGCTTGAAGCCCTTGCCGATCATGACTCAAGCCCTTTGCGCGCCCAGTCTAGCGCGATCTCTGCGACCCTTTCGGGCGCAAGCGTTTCCAAGCATTGACTTGGGCTTTGGTTGTGAGCTTGGCATCCCTCCCGATGGCAAGGCAGGCACGGCCATTGCGCAGGCTGCATGAGGGCGATGTGCCCGTATGTCTGCAAGATATCTCCGTTCATAGGGCGACGCAGCCACGGAGTGCTGCCCGGGAACCCATTGGGCCACGGGCCCCAAATGCGCGGATCGGTGGGGCCATAGATCGCCAACACACGCGCGCCGACCGCGGACGCCACATGGGTGTTCACCGTATCGAGGCCGATGTAAAGGGACGCGTGCTGATATAGCCAG
Organism: uncultured Zetaproteobacteria bacterium; assembly: GCA_964614395.1. Classification (GTDB taxonomy): domain Bacteria; phylum Pseudomonadota; class Zetaproteobacteria; order Mariprofundales; family S012-25; genus CAZTLD01. The sequence continues at coordinate 221 of CAZTLD010000121.1, read as the reverse complement.
CCAAGCGCCCGCCAGGACAGCCCTGCGAGCACGATCCCGCCTGCGGCCTCGGCGATGCTTTCGGCTTCTTGCCTGCGCGAGGAAGGCGCGCTGACTGCGATCGCAAAGCCCCTTTCGCGGAGAATCGCCGCAAGCTTGCGCCAGAAGACCATCGGAAGCTCCTTATAACGCCTGCGCGTGAATGGATGCAGCGCGATGTAGGGCGCGCCTTGCAGGCGTGC
>CAZTLD010000120.1:0-3743 GCA_964614395.1 uncultured Zetaproteobacteria bacterium | reverse complement strand
TGGATCGGCTGCGAGCCTTGTTCGGCGGCTAGATCCCCAGCTCGCGCAGCACGCCCTCGCGCTCGAACCATTTGGGCGAAACTTTCACCCACAGGTTCAGCCGCACGTGCCGGCCGAACAGCGCCTCCAGCTCCCGGCGCGCCGCGATCCCAATCGCCTTGATGCGCGCGCCGGCCTTGCCCAGCACGATCGGCTTGTGCGAGCGCTTGGCGACGAGGATCGTCGCGTCGATTTCGATGCTTCCGTCCTCCACGGGCTCAAAGCGCTCGACCACGACGGCGGTCTGAAACGGCACCTCTTCGCGCAGTTGCATGAACACCTTCTCGCGCACGTATTCCGCAGCGAGCTGCTCTTGGCTTTGGTCGGTCCACCAATCCTCGGGATACAGCGCCGGCTGCTCGGGCAGGTGCTCGGCGATCGCATCGAGCAACCGATCCAGGTTTTCGCCCTTGAGCGCCGAGATCGGCACGAAGGCCTTCGCCTCGGGATCGAGCCTTTGCGTTTCGTCAAGCCGCGGCAGAAGCTCGTGTTTGCGGATGGCGTCGATCTTGTTGAGCGCATGGATTCGCGGAAGGGCGCGCAGCGTTTCCCGCGCCTGCTTCAAAAGCGCCTCTTGCGCGCCGGCAAGCGGGCGCAGCACGTCCTGCAGGATCACGACGACATCGGCGTCCTTCGCCGCCGACCACGCTTTCTGCACCATGTGCTCGCCCATCTTCGTGCGCGGCGCATGGATCCCTGGGGTGTCCACGAACACGAACTGCCGGCCGGGCTCGGTGCGGATGCCAAGGATGCGGTGGCGCGTGGTTTGCGGCTTCGGCGTGACGATCGCGGCCTTCGCGCCCACGTATTGGTTCAGAAGCGTGGATTTGCCGGCATTGGCCACGCCCAGAAGCGCCACGAACCCCGAGCGGTGTGCGCTCATGCTTCCTTGGCCTTGAGCGCCGCAAGCGCCTTGCGCGCGGCGATGCGTTCGGCGTCCTTCTTGCGGGGCGCCTCGCCCTCGCCGAGCGCCTCGCCGCGCACGCGGCAGATCGCGCGATAGCGCACAAGCTTCCCTACACCGCGATCCTCGACCTCATATTCCGGCAGCCCCCAGCCGCGCGCTTGCGTGAACTCCTGAAGCGCCGTCTTCGCGTCCACGACGTCCTGCGGCCGGAGGCCTTCCACCCAGTCGCCCCAGAAGCGCGCCACGAGCCGGCGCGCCGCCTCCCAGCCGCCGTCGAGATACACGGCGGCCAACACCGCCTCCACCGCATCGGCAGCGATCGCGGGCGAAACGAGCGAGCCATCCGGACGGCGCTCGCCCGGGCCGGTGCGCACCGCATCGAAAAGCCGCCACGCATGCGCCACCTCGAGCAGCGTCTCCTTGCGCACGAGGTGCGCCTTCATCGCGGTCAGCTCCCCCTCGCTCGCCTCGGGATGCGCGCGGAATACGAGCTCCGCGATGATCGCGCCCAAAAGCGCGTCGCCCAGAAACTCCAGCCGCTCCATCGGCGTGTGCGGATCGAGCGAGGCATGCGTGAGCGCCCCGCGCAGCAGCTCCGGATCGGTAAAGCGCCAGTCGATCGCCTCCTCGACGGCGGAAGGCTCCACATTCGCGAACCTATGGCGTTTCGGCATGGGGCGAGAACTCCAAGTCTATCCGCAGCTTGTCGCGCAGCTTGTCCAGCCCTTGCAGTTCCTCTGGATCGTAGTCCTCGGGATCGGCGCCCTGCACCGGCCCCAGGGGCCAGACGACGACATGATAATGGCTTTCGATGCGCACGCGCTCGCCGTCGGCCTCGATCGAAAGGTTTTCCCAGAACTCCTCGGGAAGATCGCTGCGGCTGATGTATTTCACGTCCATCAGCTCGGGTATTTTGCGTTCGATCTCGGCTGCGGTGAGGTCGCTTAAGTTGCGCGCGATGCCTTCGAACATGTCCTGCACCTTCCAGTAGGTGTAGTAAGGCGGGATCAGCGCCGCCGCATAGGCGACGCCGACGCTGAGGATCGCCGCCCAGAAAAGCAGCTTGAAAAGCCCAATGCCGCGCTCGCGCCTCATGCCGCCTCCCTAGTGGATGATCGTGCCGATCCTACCCAGGCGCGGCCGAAAATGCGCGGAATCCCAAGACCAAAAGATGATGCGCGCCTTGCCCACGAGGTTTTTTTGCGGCACGCAGCCCCAAAAGCGCGAATCGCGCGAGTTGTTGCGGTTGTCGCCCAGCGCGAAGTAGCAGTCCTTCGGCACGCGCCAGCGCCCGTCCTTGATCGAAAACGATTTTCGCAGCACGTCGTGCTCGACGTCGAACAATCGTTCGCGCCAACGGCTCGCCGTATCCTGCTGGCCGCCCGCCATCGTGTAGGTGTATTCGCCTATATAGCGCAGCGGCATCTCGCGGCCGTTGATGAACAGGCGGTTGTTGCGGTATTCGACGAGATCCCCGGGAAGCCCCACGATGCGCTTGATGTAGTCCTTGCTCGGGTCTTCGGGATACTCGAACACGGCGACATCCCCGCGCTTGGGCGGGCGGGGAAGAAGCTGAATGTCGGTGAACGGAATCTTGAAGCCGTAATCGAAGCGCGTGACGAAGAGATAGTCGCCGACGAGGAGCGTGGGCACCATGCTCGAGGACGGAATCTTGAACGGCGAGACGATGAACAGCCGGATTGGGATTACGATCGCGGCCACGATGGCGATCTCCCGCGCCCAGTAGCGGAGCCTTGCGGTGAAACTTGCGCTCATTTGTCCTTACCCACCTTGAGCAGCGCGTGAAACGCCTCTTGCGGCACCTCCACGCGCCCGATCTGCTTGAGCCGCTTTTTGCCTTCCTTTTGCTTCTCCAAAAGCTTGCGCTTGCGTGTCACGTCGCCCCCGTAGCATTTGGCGGTCACGTTCTTGCGCAAGGCCTTGACCGTTTCGCGCGCAATGATGCGCCCGCCGATCGCGGCCTGGATGGGCACGTCGAAAAGCTGCCTGGGGATCAGCTCGCGCAGCTTCTTCACCACCTCGCGCCCGCGCGATTCGGCCATCTGCCGGTGCACGAGCAGGCTCAATGCGTCCACAGGCTCGCCGTGCACGAGGATGTCGAGCTTGACGATGTCGCTTTCGCGCCAGCCCGCAAGCTCGTAGTCCATCGAGGCATAGCCGCGGGACAGCGATTTGAGCCGATCGTAGAAGTCCACGACCATCTCGGCGAGCGGCAGTTCATAGACGAGCATCACGCGACTTGCGGCGAGATACTTCATCTCCTTTTGCACGCCGCGCTTGTCCTGGCAGAGCTTGAGCAGCGGGCCCAAGAAGCGGTCGGGGGTGAAGATCGTCGCCACGACGACCGGCTCAAAAACCCGCCGGATGCGCTGCGGCTCCGGAAACGCGCCCGGGTTGGAGACCTCGATCGTTTCGCCGTTCGTGAGCTCCACGCGATAGACGACGCTGGGCGCGGTGGTGATGATCGCAAGCCCGAACTCGCGCTCGAGCCGCTCCTGCACGATCTCCATGTGCAGCATGCCGAGGAAGCCGCAGCGGAAGCCCAGCCCGAGCGCCGCCGACGATTCCGGCTCGAACGAGAACGCGGGATCGTTCAGATGCAGCTTTTCGAGCGCGTCGCGCAGATCGTCGTAGTCGGCCGACTCCACCGGATAGACGCCGGCGAACACCATCGGCTTCGGCTCGCGGTAGCCGGGAAGCGGCTTGGCTGCGGGGCGCTTCGCGTGCGTGATCGTGTCGCCCACACGAAGCTCGCGCACCTCCTTGATCCCGCACA
>CAZTLD010000119.1:0-3834 GCA_964614395.1 uncultured Zetaproteobacteria bacterium | reverse complement strand
CATGGCGCGCTTGGGCTTGGGCGATGCGGGGAAGCCTTCGCTGGTGGCTCATGGGGCTGCTGGCGGTGTGGCTTCCGGGGATAGGCTCGGCGTTGGCGGGGATGCTCTGGGGATGGGCGGGGATCCGGCAGATGCCGCTTGCGCTGGCCGAGGGGGCGTTCGCCGCCCTAGGCATGGATTGGGACGCGCAAAGAAAGGCCATGGAGACGGAGCGAGGGTTTTTTTTAGGACTGGCGTTAGCCTCGGCTGCGGTATCGGCGGTCCCGATTGTCAATGCGTTGGTGCCCGCGGCGGCTGCAGCCGGCATCGCGGCCCATTGGGCGCAAAGGAGGGGGTGATGCGAACGGTTTTGGTCACCGGCGGGTGCGGGTTCATCGGCTCGGCGGTGGTGCGAAGGCTGCTGCGGCGGGGTTTTCGCGTCGTGAACTACGATGCGCTCACCTACGCCGGCAATCCCGATTCGCTGCGCGAGGTGCTGCCGCATCCGGGCTATGTGTTCGTGCACGCCGACATTCGCGATCGCGCCGCTCTGGAGCAGACGCTCGCGCGCTACGAGCCGGATGCGGTGATGCACCTAGCCGCGGAAACGCATGTGGATCGCTCGATCGAAGACCCCGAGCGCTTCGTGGATGTGAACATCACCGGGACGCTTACGCTGCTGGAAGCGGTGCGCCGGTATTGGAGCGCGCTTCCCGAAGCCAAGCGCTCGGCGTTTCGGCTGCACCACATCTCCACCGACGAGGTTTATGGCGATCTCGGGCCGGACGATCCGCCGTTTCGCGAGGGCGACCCTTACAGGCCAAGCTCCCCTTATGCGGCAAGCAAAGCGGGAAGCGATCATCTCGTGCGCGCGTGGCATCGCACCTACGGGCTTCCTGTGATCGTCACCAACTGCTCGAACAACTACGGCCCCTATCAGTTTCCGGAAAAACTGATCCCGCACATGATCCTGCGCGCGTTGAAAGGCGAGCCGCTGCCAGTGTATGGGCGCGGCGATCAGGTGCGCGACTGGCTGTATGTGGAGGATCACGCCGAAGCGCTGGAGCTCGTGCTCACGAAGGGTCGAATCGGCGAGACCTACCACATCGGCGGCGAGGCCGAGCGGAAGAACATCGAGGTTGTGCGCACGATCTGCGCGTGTCTGGAGGAGCTTGCGCCGGAGAAACCTCAAGGCGTCAAGCGCTACGAGGATTTGATCACGTTCGTCGCCGACCGCCCTGGCCACGACCGCCGCTACGCGATGGACATCACGAAGATCCGCACCGAGCTTGGCTGGCGCCCGAAAACGGACTTTGAGGCGGGCATCCGCCGCACCGTCGCGTGGTATCTGGATCATCGTTGGTGGTGGTCGCGAATCCTCGATGGCAGCTATCGATTGGAGCGTCTCGGACTTGTGCGGGAGGGTCGATGAAAGGGATCGTCCTTGCCGGAGGCTCCGGAACGCGCCTTTGGCCGATCACGCGCGCAATCAGCAAGCAGCTTGCGCCGGTTTACGACAAGCCGATGGTGTATTATCCGCTCAGCACGCTGATGCTCGCCGGCATCCGCGAGATCCTCGTGATCAGCACGCCCGAGGATCTCCCGCGCTTTGAGAAGTTGCTCGGCGACGGCGCGCAGTGGGGTGTGCGGTTTCACTATGCTGAGCAGCCCGAGCCGCGGGGGCTCGCCGAGGCGTTCTTGATCGGCGAGCCATTCATTGGCGACGAGCCGGTGTGCCTGATTCTGGGCGACAATCTCTTTTTCGGGCATGGGCTTGCGATGCAGCTTCGCCGCGCGGCGCACGCGGTGGAAACGGAAGGCGGCGGGGTGGTGTTCGCGTATCGCGTGCGCGATCCCGAGCGGTATGGGGTCGTCTGGTTCGACGGCGAGGGCCGGGCCGTGCGCATCGAGGAAAAGCCGAAGCAGCCGGATTCCTCTTGGGCGATCACCGGCATCTACTTCTACGACCCCGAGGTGGTCGACATCGCAAAGGGGCTTGCGCCTTCAGCCAGAGGAGAGCTTGAGATCACCGATGTCAACCGGGCGTATCTCGAAAAGGGAAGGCTTCGGGTGGAGCGGTTGGGTCGTGGTGTCGCTTGGCTTGATACCGGCACGCCCGAGGCGCTGTTGGATGCGGCGCATTTCGTCGCCACGCTCGAGCAGCGCCAAGGGCTCAAGATCGGCTGCCCGGAGGAGGTGGCTTGGGAGATGGGGTATATTGACGACGAGGGGCTCAAGCGTTGCATCGAAGCCCTTGGGAAGAACAGCACCTACGCTCGCTACCTCGCCCGCAGGCTGGAGGAGGGGCGCTGATGCGCGTGCTCGAGACTGAGCTTCCTGGCGTGAAGATCATCGAGCCGCGGGTGTTTCCTGATGCGCGGGGTTTTTTTCTGGAGACCTTCCATGCCGAGCGCTACGCGCGCTTCGGTATCCCCGGCCAGGATGCCGCGTTCGTGCAGGACAACCATTCGCGCTCGGTGCATCGCGTCGTGCGCGGGTTGCACTTTCAGCGCCGAAATCCACAGGGCAAGCTTGTCTATGTGGTGCGCGGGCGGATTTGGGATGTGGCCGTGGACATCCGCCCAAGCTCGCCCACCTTCCGGCGGTGGGTGGCGGTTGAACTTAGCGAGGACGATCACCGCCAGTTGTGGATCCCGCCCGGCTACGCGCACGGCTTTTGCGTGCTTTCTGAACTCGCCGATGTGATCTACAAAACGACGGCGCTTTACGATCCCGCCGATGATGCCGGCATCCGCTGGGACGATCCGGATCTTGCGATCGACTGGCCGGTGCAGGATCCCATCCTCTCCGAAAAGGATCGAAAACTTCCGCGCCTGGCGGAGCTTGCGCCCGATCGGCTTCCGGCATGAAAGTCGCGATTCTTGGGGCGGGCGGCCAACTCGGACGGGCGCTGGTGGCGCGTTTTTCCGAGCAGGGCTGGCAGGTCGCCGCCTGGACGCATGCGGAACTGGATCTCATTGATGGCGCGGCGGTGCGCCGCGCGCTTTTCATGGCCCGCCCGGATGCGGTGGTGAACGCGGCCGCGATGACCGCGGTGGATGCGGCCGAGGATCGGGCTTGGCTGGCGTTCGCGGTGAATGCGGACGGCGCGATGCACGCGGCCGAGGCGGCGGCCGAGCTCGGCGCGATGTTCGTGCAGGTGTCCACCGACTATGTCTTCGGCGGCGAGAAGCGCGCGCCCTACCGGGAAGGCGATCGCGTCAATCCGCGCAATGTCTACGGCGCCTCCAAGCGCGCCGGCGAACGGGCGGTGATGAGCGTCCATCCCGGAGCCTGCATCGTGCGCACGAGTTGGCTGTTCGCGCCGTGGGGGAAAAACTTTTTCACGACGATGGCAAGGCTTTTGCAAACGCAGCCTCAGGTGCGCGTCGTCGACGATCAGCTCGGCAAGCCCACCTCGTGCGCGATGCTGGCCGAGGGGATCGCGGCGCTCATCACTCAGGAAGCCACGGGAGTCTGGCATCTTGCGCAGCCGCCCGCGGTGAGCTGGTATCGGTTTGCGGAAAACATCGCGGCGAGGATGCGTGAGGCCGGGATGCCGGTGCGCGCCAAGCTCGTTCCGATCCCCACTTCCGCCTATCCGACGCCGGCCGTGCGCCCGCCGTATTCGGTGCTGGACTGCACGAAGATCGAAGCGCTGATCGCGCTGCGCTCGTGGGAAGAAGATCTGGAGCAGGCCATTGATTGGCTTGCGCGCGCATGATGCGCGCCAAGGGCTGGGCCTCGCTCGTCGTTTGGGCGGGGGCTTGCGAGCTTGCGCTGGCGCTTGGCGTGCCGCCTGCGTGGCGCATCGCGGAAGCAGCAGGGGTCTTGGCGCTGGACCGTCGCTGGGGC
>CAZTLD010000118.1:0-3837 GCA_964614395.1 uncultured Zetaproteobacteria bacterium | reverse complement strand
CCTCACCCGGATGCGGAAGCGCACGCCCTCGTCAGTAAGCTGCGAATCCAGGGGCTCGGCCTCGCCGAGCGCGTGCGTAAGCTTCTCCACTGCGGCCAGATCCTTCGCCTTTCCGTCGATCACAAAGCCCTCGTCCCGCGAAAACGCCACCGCCTCAATCTGGGCGAGATCCCGCGCCGCGCCCAAGCGCGCGAGCATCCGCAGAAACGCGGCAAGCGCCTGCGGCTCAGCGCCGCCGCCTGCGGCCCGACGAAGCTGCAGGATCGGATCGACCACCGGCTGATCGCCGAGCGCTTCGTGAAAGGCGGCCATGAGGCGCGCCTCGGCTTGGGCGTAGGCCCGCGCGTAGCGCAAGCCCTCGGAGGCAAGCATCAGCGCCGCCGAAACGCCCACGAGCGCCAGCGCCCCGCCTGCGCGCACCCAATACCGCGATCTCGCCTCGCGCCGAGGCGCCCACACGCCGCAGCGAAAGTCCGGCCGCGGCTGCGCCCACGCCCCTTCGGCGACGGCTTCGGCCCGCGTGGGAAGCTCGGCTTGCGGTTCCAGCCCCAACCCGGCCCAGCCTTCGGGCGCGCGCCCGCGCACCGCATCGCCTTCCCGCCAACCCATCGCGGCCCACAGCCGCCGCACCGCTTCCTCAAGCGCCGCATCCAGCGGCGGATCCAGCCGCGCGAATCCCGTCCAGCGGGCACCGTCCCAAAAGCCGACGAACGCCCCCTCCTGGTCTGCGGCCACGATGCCGGCGCGCACGCCAGCCTCCGCCCAGCGGGAAAGCGCCGCCTGCGCATCGATCCCCACCGCTTCCGCCTCCCAGCCGGCCTCGATCAGCTGCTGGCGAAGCATCTCCGGCATCCCGGCCACGATCCCGGAAACGCCCTCGGCATCAGGCGCCACATCCCAGCACAGATGCCACTGCTCCGGCTCGTCCAACGCGGTCTGCGCAAGCAGCGCCTGCAGCACGAGATCGCGGCGCACCCACTCGGCGCGCGCCAGCGGCAGCCTCAGCGGGTGCACGACGAGCGCTTCCATCGGCAGCCACGCCCGCGCCACGCGCGCGCCCGCAGGCGGCGGCGCAAGCTCCTCGCCCCACTCGGCAAGCGCCCCCGGCTCGCTTGCAAGCCACCAGCCGCTGGGCGTGCCGATCAACGCGCATCCTTCGCTCATTCCCCCTCCAGCTCGGCGCGCACGAGCACCACCTGGGTTCCGCTGCGGCGCACGAGATACCGCCAGCGCGCCTCGGCCCGATCGAAGCGCGCATCTGCGTGCACGATAAACCAGTCGCTTCGGATGCTCAAACGCAAACCCGCCGGCGCACGCGCGCCCAAGGCATTGAGAGCTTCGGCCACGCTCGCAAACGGGCGCGCCTCCACGAACGCCTCGATCGAAGCGCGCGGCAGATTCGGAAAGAGCGCGGCCAGCACCTCAAGGGACGCGGTGTTGAGGTTCACCGCCGCGGGCGCCGCCTGCGGCGGGCGCGCCCAAAGATAGGGCTTGAGCCTTGCGACGATCTCGGGTGTGAAGCCCATCACCGCACCGAGTTCGTCCACGGTATCCAGCGGTGCGTTCTTCACGCGGCGGCCTTCGGCCACATAGCTTGCATCCTCCGCGCCCCCGGGCCCGAACGGCTGATCGTCGCGGTCGATCCAGTCGATGAGCGCATCCACGAGCAGCGGATCGATCTCCAAAAGGGCGAACAGCCGCCGCAGCGCCTGATTCAGCGCCGGATTCACGCGCCCCCGCGGATCCACCAGGCTGTTGAGATCAAGCTTGCCGCTTGCGTCCTCCACGCGCCCCGTGATCACGCCGCCGTCCACCGGATACGGCGGCGCAGGCTGCGCCCACGGCTCGTCCAACCCATCGTAGGGGGTTTCGGACGCGTGGCGTGCGTCCTCGGAAAGCGCGAGCGCCGCCAGCGCAAGCGCCGAGCGCGCGGCCCAGTCTGCGCGCATGCGGGCGGCGAGGCCCTCGGCGCGGGCAAGCATCCGCGTCGTGCTCCAGGCGGCCTCCGCCGCCACCGCGGCGAGCACCGCAAGCAACCCCAGCACCACGATCAGCGCTGCGCCCTTGCCCCTCAAATCGCGCGCTCCACGAGCACCGGCACGAGCCATTCGCGCTCGCCGTGCTCAAGCTTCAGCCGCAGCCGCAGCATCTTCGGCCACGCCCATGTCCCGCCCGTCCCCCAGCGGGACTGCCAAAGCCCGTCCTCGCCCAGCGCCTCCACGGAAAAGCCTTGCACCGCGCCGAAGTCCGCACGCCAAGGCTCGGCATGCGCAAGCCCCCGCGCCTCGCGGATCAGGTGGCCTGTCTCCTCGTCAATGAACCAGCGAATCAAGCACGGCTCCGGCGCTTCGCCCGTGGCCGCGACCAAGGCGAGCCGGTCGTATTCGGCCTCGCCGCGCGAGTCGTTCTCGATCGCGATCGGCGGCGTATCCGGCAGGTTCGTCGGCAACACGAGCGCCGCATCGGTGCGCAGCCGATACATCAGCCACAGCATCCTTGATTCGTCATCCGCGGCCTCGGCCACGTCCGCCCAGCCGGCAAGCGACGGCGCAAGCGCGGCCACCGCCAGCGCCGCAATCCAGCCGAGCACCGCCAGCGCCACCAAAAGCTCCACCAGCGTAAAGCCGCGCCGCATCAGCGCACCCGATAGACGAAAAGCGAAAAGGGCGGCTCGCCCGGGATGCGGGCCTCGGCGTTCACGCGCACGAAGCGATCGAGCAGCGTCTTTTCGCTCCAAATGCGCACCTCGCAGCGCACGTCGCCCATCGCATAGCTTTTCGTCTTCTCTTCGCTCGGCGGCGGCGCGAACGCAAGCTCGGCAAGCGCATTCTCGGCGCATCCGGCCAGGATCTCCACGGCGCGCACCGTGCGCACGCCGTCGGCCGCGCCGCCCAGCCGCGCCGCGAACGCCCAGATCGCAAGCGCCAAGATCGCCAGCGCCGCCATCGCCTCGATCAACGTAAAGCCCGGCCTCACCGCGCGCGCACCTCAGCCCGTGCGCCGCCTGCCGGCGCATCCACGATCGCCTCTTGATCCCCGCAGCGAAACACGAGCCGCACCGCGCGCGTGCGCCCGAAAGGCGGAAAGTCCACCGCAGCCTTCGGCGGCGCCTCCATCTCGCGCCACGCCGGCAATGCCCGCTCGGGATCGCGGGATGCGAACATGCAGCCCTCCGGCCAGCGCCCCTCGCGCACGCCTTTGCGCCAGCGCCCTTGCGCGCGAGCATCCAGCCGCCAGCGGTCGGCCCATAGCCACAGCCTCAACGCATGGCCGGAGATCACCGCCTCGTCGTCCGCCCACATGATCGTCTCCGCCACCGGCCGAAGCGTTGCGCGGAGATCGGGCCGCACCGCCTGCCAGAACGCTGGCAGCACCAGCCACGCGACCAGCGCGATGATCAGCATGACGACGAGGATTTCCAGCAGCGTGAAGCCGCGCGCGCTACTCCCAGTTCGTGATGTCCGCATCCACGCCCGTGCCGCCCGGCTTGCCGTCCGCGCCGTAGGAGAGCAGATCGTAGTCGCCGTGCGTGCCCGGCGAGAGATACACGAACGGCCGCCCCCAGGCGTCCTTCGGCATCCGCTCGAGATAGCGCTTGCCGTCCGGGCCGGGGTTGACGAGCGCGGCCAAGCCCTCGCTCGTCGTCGGATAGCGCCCGTGCTGAAGCCGATACAGCTTGAGCGCCTGCTCGATGTTGCGCATCTGCACGCGCGTGGCCTCGATCTTCGCCTCATCCGCGCGCTCCATGAACGCAGGCGCAACCAGCGCCGCCAAAAGCCCGATGATCACGAGCACCACCATGATCTCAAGCAGCGTAAACCCGCGCGCGTTCATCGC
>CAZTLD010000117.1:0-3897 GCA_964614395.1 uncultured Zetaproteobacteria bacterium | reverse complement strand
TCAACTCCGGGCTGGGGCCGTAGTTCGCGATCCAAATGCCGAAGCTCTGGCCGGCAAGGCTTTGATCCTGCGCCACCGTGTAGCTGAGTTCCCAGCGGCCTTCGTCCACCTGCACCGGCTTCTTCGGCGCGCATCCGGCCGCGATCAGCGCAGCGATCACGACGAGTCCTTTGCGCATCGCACCCTCCTTTTCGTGGCGTTGGGGCGCGATGCAAGCGGATGCCGGGGCCGTTCGCCGAAAACCCCATATGGGCAAACGTAAGAAGCCGCATCTTCCGCCGACTCATCTGCAAGGCGCGGCGAAGGCGCGCCGAAACAGCGAAGACAAGGAGGCGATGATGCGAACGGCGATGCATCTGGGCGTGGCGGCAGGCGTGCTGGCTGCGGCGGCGGCCTGGGCCGGCGAGGGCGAATGGCCGCGCGTGGGGCTGGGCGACTACACGCGCGCGCATGCGGCGAACCCCGCGCCGCCAGACCGCTGGGGCGGGGCGCTGGTCGTCGAGGCGGTGCAAAAGCGCGGCGCGGCGCAGTGGGCGCTGCCCGGGCCGAGGGCGCTGGATCCGGCCGTGTTCGGCACGCCCGCGCACCCCACGGGCTGGGATCCGGCGCCGTTTCCGCTTGCGGGCGTGCCGGTGGGGATGCGTCAGTCCCAAGATGGCCGCTACACGATCGTGGATCACGCCACCCCCTTTTCCGACTGGCGTGTGATCGGCGTGGGCGACGTGCGGATGCGGCTTGTGGATCGCACCGCGATCGACGGCGCAACGACGAAGGACGAAGTTCACTTCGAGGCCGAGTTCGATGCGCCGGACAAATCGCACCACTACAAGGTGGTCGCACGCAAGCCGCTTGCGCATGGGATCGCGTTTCCCACGTTCGGCGGCGTGGTCACGAACCACTTGCTGCATGGCGTCACCGGCATCGGCACGCGGCTGATGCCCACCGAGTTCACCTATGCGGCCTTTTGGGCCGTGGGCGACGTGTATGTGGACGGCAAGCTCACGAACCCCGATCAGCTCGTGCACGTGATGGTCACCGAAGGCGTGCGCGGCAAGGGATGGCGGCTCGGCTTCGACAAGGACATCCATGGCGAGGGCGTGGTGATGCATCTGATGGTGCCGCCGTTTCGGGTCACGCCGAAGGGGCTTGTGCGCGCGCCGGTGCGATCGGGGTATCTGCCGTTTGCCGAGATCAAGAAGCGCTTGATGCAGGCGATGGCCGAGGCCAAGCGCCTGCCGCCTGAGGCGCGCAAGCAGGCGATGGCGCGTCTGGAGGCTGAAAAGGCGCTGATGGCGCGCACGAAGGCGCATGTCCGGAAGGCGATGGCCGCAGGCAAGATGTGGGGCCAGCCGTTCTTCCATGTGATGTTCGGCAATGTGGAATACAAGGCCGCCCACGAGTAGCGACGGGGGGCGCAAGCCCCCTTCACGCAAGGAGGCAAGGATGAAAAGGATGGCGCTTGTGATTGCAGCGATCGGCTTGGCGACGGGGGCGCATGCGGCCGAAGCAAGGCTTGTGGAGAAGGACATCGCCTATCAGCCGCAGGCGCTGGAGATGCCCGCTGATGGCGTGTTGGTCATCGTCAACCGCGATCCGTTCGCGCACCGCACGCGCATCGAGCGGCTCGATGCGCGCGGAAGGCCCGAGCATGTGGTCGTGGCCGCGCACACCGAAGCGCCCGGCGCGCGCTTTTCGGTGCGGCTTACGCCCGGCGTTTATCGCGTGCGCTGCCTGCTGCACGACGGGATGGAGGCGCAGATCACGGTGCGCTGATGACAAGATGACGATGCATCCGCGGGGCGGCTTCGGCCGCCCCGTTTCATTTCAGGCGCGCGGCCAGCCAGCCTTCCACCTCGCGCCGGATGGCCTCAAGCCTCTCCTTCGTAGGCGCTTCGAAGCGCAGCACGAGCGCAGGCTGCGTGTTGGAGGCGCGAATCAGGCCCCATGCGCCGTCGCCGAACTGGATGCGCGCGCCGTCCACCGTGATCACCGGATACTTCGCCGAGAAGTGCCGCACCGCCTCCTCGACGATCGCAAACTTCTTTTCGTCCGGGCAGTCCACGCGGATCTCGGGGGTGCTCTCAGCCGGCGGAAGATCGGCCAACAGCGTCGAAAGGGGCCGGCTTTCGGCCGCCAGCGCCTCGATCAACCGCGCGCCTGCGTAGATCGCGTCGTCGAAGCCAAAGTAGCGGTCGGCGAAGAAGATGTGCCCGCTCATTTCGCCGGCGAGCAGCGCGCCCGTTTCCTTCATCTTCGCCTTGATCGGCGAGTGCCCCGTCTTCCACATGATCGCGTTCGCGCCGCGCGCGCGCAGGTCCGCATACATGCGCTCGGAGCACTTGACCTCGGAGATGATCGTCGCGCCCGGATGCTCGGCGAGCAGCCGGCGCGCGAGGATCAAGAGCAGCATGTCCCCGCGCACGATCGCGCCGGTTTCGTCCACGACGCCGATGCGGTCGCCGTCGCCGTCGAATGCGATCCCGCAATCGGCCTTGTGCGCCCGCACGGCTTCGATGAGATCCTGGAGATTCGCATCCACGGTCGGATCCGGGTGGTGGTTCGGAAAGCGCCCGTCCGGCTCGCAGTAAAGCTCCACCACCTCGCAGCCGATCGCCCGGTAGATCGGGGCCGCCACCTGCCCTGCCGGCCCGTTGCCGGCGTCGATCACCACTTTGAGCGAGGCCTTCGTGCGGATGTCGTCCACGACGAAGCGGATGTAGGAGGGCTGGATGTCTTTCGTCAACCGCCGTCCGCGCGCGGTGGGCGCAAGCTTTTCGCGCGCGAGCGCCTCCATTTCGCGGCGCAGCCTTTGGATCGCCTCGCCGTGCAGCGCATCGCGCCCCAGCATCATCTTGAAGCCGTTGTATTCGCTGGGGTTGTGGCTTGCCGTCACCATCACGCAGCCGGCCGCGTTTTCGGTGAACACGGCAAAATACGCCAAAGGCGTGGGCACGACGCCGATATCGAGCACGTCGCGGCCAGAGGCAGTGATCCCGTCGATGACTGCTTCCATCAACTGGGGGCCGTGCAGCCGCACATCGCGCCCGACCACGACCGGCGCATGCGTCTCTTCGGGAAGCATCCGCGCGTAGGCCTGGCCGAGCAGCCGCGCGAGGTCTTCGGTGATCTCGGCGCCATATACGCCGCGGATGTCGTATTCGCGAAAGATGTGCGCGGGGATCTTCATCGTTGTCGCTCCTAGCCTGCGGGTTCGATGCGGCCGCCGCGGACCGTGAACAGCGGCGGCATGCGAAGGATGCGATGGCTTTCGTCGAAGCGAAAGGCGCCGAGCGCCCCCGGGAACATCGGCATCGTGGAGATGGCCTTGACGGCCTCCATGCCTTTCAGACCGCGCGCGCCGAGGACTTCCACGAGCATCCGCACTGCATCGAACATGAGCCATGTGGCGCGCGAGGGAAGCGCGGCCACTGCTTCGGGGTGCCAGGCGTCGCGCCATAGCTGGATCGCGCGGCGAAGGTCTGGGGTCGGTGCGGCGTTGACGGGTGCTGCGGCAAAGCGCACGCGCGCAAGATAGCGGCCGCGGTCGTCGAGCAGGTGGCCATCGTCCCAGCGGGAGGTGCCGTAGATCGGCGTGTCGATCCCGGCCCACGCAAGCTGTGCGGCAAGCAGAAACACGGTCTTTCCGGGCGCGGCGAGGAACACCGCGTCAAAGCCCGGCGGCATGCGGATGATCAGATCCGGATCGGGTGAGAACAGCGCGAGATCCTCGTCCAACGCATAAAGCAGCTCTTCGTCGTCGGTGCGCTTGCGGATGCCGAGCAACACCGCGCGCGCATCGCCGTCGGCCGGTATCGTGTCCACTTCCAGCACTTCACCGCCCAGCGCGGTGAATGCGGTCGCAAACGCCTGCGCCTCGGCTTCCGCGTCCGGCACGGC
>CAZTLD010000116.1:0-3953 GCA_964614395.1 uncultured Zetaproteobacteria bacterium | reverse complement strand
GGTGGACGTAGCTCAAGGGTAGAGCACCGGGTTGTGGTCCCGGTGGTTGGGGGTTCGAGTCCCCTCGTCCACCCCAGCTTGATGGAGGTGTTGGATGGCAACGAAGATTCGCTTGCAGCGGCGCGGGCGGCGGCATCGGCCGTTCTATGCGATCGTCGTCGTGGACTCGCGCAAGAAGCGCGACGGCGCGTTCGTGGAGAAGCTCGGCTGGCTTGATCCGCTCACCGATCCGGAAACGGTGAAGCTCGATCTTGAGCGCGTGGAGCATTGGCTTGCGCAGGGCGCGGAGATGAGCGAGCGCGTGCGGCACCTCGTGAAGGCCGTGCGCGAGGGGCGCGTGCGCACGCCGGAGGATGCGGGAGCCGAAGCCGCTGCCGGCTGAGCCGATGCTGTGCGTCGGCCGCATCGCCGGCGCATTCGGTCTGCGGGGCGAAATCGCCGTTCACTCTCACACCCGTCCGCCGGAAGGCATTCTCGAGTATCGGAAGTGGTGGATCGCCTCCCCTGACGGGGAGGTGCAGCAGGCGCTGGTGTGGCGCCGGGCGCGCGTGTTGCGCAAAAAGATCGTCGTGGAGGCCGAGGGCATCAGCACGCGCACGCAGGCGGAGCAGCTGAAAGGCTGCCGAATCTTCGTGCGCAAAGCGGACGTGCGCGTGGAAGACGGCGAATACCTGTGGGCGGATCTGGTCGGCATGGAAGTGGCGGACACGGAGGGGCGAACGCTCGGGCGCGTGGTGCGCGTGGCCTGCTTCGGCGCGCAGGACATTCTCATCGTCGAAGGCCGAGGACCCACCGGCGCGCGCGGCGAGTGGATGATCCCGTTCACCGGTGAAGTGATCGAAGACGTGAACACGGAAGCCCGAAAGATCACGATCCGGATGCTTGCGGGGCTGGATGCGTGTTTCTCGTCCAAGTTCTGACGCTTTTTCCGGCGTTTTTCGCCTCGCCGCTGGCCGCGTCCATGCTTGCGCGCGCGCAACGCAAGGGGCTTTTGCGCGTGGAGTGCATCGACATCCGCAGCTTCGCCACGGACAAACACCGCACGGTCGACGATCGCCCTTACGGCGGCGGGCCTGGGATGGTGCTCAAGCCCGAGCCGGTGGTGGCGGCGATGCGCGCCGCCCGCGCCCGCGATCCATTCACCCGCGTGGTGTTGCTCTCACCGGAAGGGCGCGCCTTTTCGCAAAGCATCGCCCGGCGTTATGCGGAACGCGCAAGCCTTACGCTCGTGTGCGGGCGCTACGAAGGCTTTGATGCGCGCGTGGCCCCGTATGCGGACGAGGTGCTGTCGGTAGGAGACTTCGTGCTCTCAGGCGGGGAGCCTGCGGCGCTCGTCGTGCTCGATGCGGTGGCGCGCTTGCTGCCCGGCGTGCTCGGGTGCAACGCATCCGCCGAACAGGATTCGTTCGCGCACGGCAAGATGCTGGACTGGCCGCAGTTCACGCGCCCGGAGGTGTTTGAAGGGCGGCCGGTGCCGCCGGTGTTGCTATCCGGCGATCACGCACGCATCGAACGCTGGCGCGTGCAGCAAGCGCAAAGGCGGACATGGGGGCGGAAGCGATGAGCTGGACGGTGGCCGATGCGGATGCGCTCTATGGCGTCAGCCGCTGGGGCAAGGGCGTATTTGCCGTCAACGCGCGCGGCGAGATCGAGGTCGCCGCGGGGGGGATGCGCGCAAGCCTGTTTGAGATCGTGCAAACGCTGATCCGCGAGCACGACATCTGGCCGCCCGTTTTGCTGCGCTTTCCCGAAGTCATTGCCGAGCGCATGGACAAGCTCTTTTCCGCCTTTGCCGAAGCGCGCGAGGAAGCAGGCTATCAAGGGCGCTACTTCGGCGTGTATCCGATCAAGGTCAACCAGCAGGCGCAGGTTGTGGAAAGCATCGCCCAGCTCGGGCGCCGTTACGGCTGGGGGCTTGAGGTCGGCTCCAAGCCCGAGCTGCACGCGGCGATCGCGATGCTGGAGCACGTCTCGGGCCCGATCGTGTGCAACGGCTACAAGGACGCCGAGTTCGTTTATCTGGCGCTGCTCGCGCGCAAGCTGGGGCGCGATGTTTACATCGTGATCGAAAAGCTGAGCGAGCTAGAGACCGTACTGGAAATGGCCAGAAAAACCGGCGTACGTCCCCTTCTGGGCGTGCGCTGCCGACTTTCCGTGATGCCGGACGGCTTCTGGCGTGAATCCGGCGGCGATGCGTCCAAGTTCGGCCTTTCCGCGGCCGAGGCGCTGCGATGCGTGGAGATGCTGAAACGCGAAGGCATGCTTGACTCACTCAAGCTTTTGCACTTCCACATGGGCAGCCAAATCCCCCGCATCCAGCATCTCAAAGCCGCATTGCGCGAAATCGCCCGCTACTACGTTGAGCTTCGCCGGCTGGGCGCACCGATTGCGGCGATCGATGTCGGCGGCGGGCTGGGCGTGGACTACGAAGGCACCTTTTCCGGCGACCCCTCTTCGGTGGACTACACGATCGGCGAGTACGCCAGCAATGTGATCTGGGAGATCAAGGCCATCGCCGACGAGGCCGGCCTTCCCCATCCGGACATTCTTTCGGAATCGGGGCGGGCGCTGGTGGCGCACCATGCGGTGTTGGTGATCAATGTGCTCGGCGTGGGAAGCGAGCCTCGCCGCGGGCGGGTGCACAGACCTGAAGCCGACGCGCCGCTTCCGTTGCGTCAGCTTTGGGACACCTTGGACTCGCTTGAGGAGCTTTCTCCGCGCGAAGCCTTTCACGACGCGCAAAGCTACCGGGAGGAGGTGCAGCGGCTGTTTGCGCTCGGGCATGCCTCGCTTGAGGATCTCGCGGTGGCCGACGGGCTGTTCTGGCGCGTGTTTGATCAGCTCGCGCGCCGCGCGCCCGAGGAGCTTGCCGATGAAATGGATGCGATCCGCACAGGCAGCGCCGACAAGTACTTCTGCAACTTCTCCGTGTTCCGTTCGCTGCCGGACGCGTGGGCGCTCGGGCAGGTGTTTCCGGTGGCGCCGATCCACCGCCTCAACGAGCCGCCCACGCGCGAGGGGTATTTGGTGGATGTGACCTGCGATTCCGACGGAAGGCTTGCCCGCTTTCCTGCCCGCCCGAGCGATCCCGCGCCGAAAACGCTTCCGCTGCACGCGATCGAGGAACACGAGGAATACTTCATCGGCGTGTTCCTTGTCGGCGCCTATCAGGAAACGCTGGGGGGGTTGCACAATCTGTTTGGCGATACGCATGCGGTGCATGTGCGGCTTGAGGACGGGGAGCCGCACATCGAGCAGGTGGTCGAAGGCGAAAGTGTCGCCGATGTGCTGGACTGGGTGCAGTTTCCGAAGCAGGTCTTGCTCGATCGCGTTCGCCGCGAGGTGGAGCGCGCGCGGGCCGAAGGGCGGCTGTCTGCGCGCGAGGCCACGGCCTTCTTGCGCTTCTACCGCGAGGGGCTGGCCGGCTACACCTATCTGGAGGAGAACCTGCCGCCCGCCGCGCAATGAGCGCTACTGGCGCGAGACGTTCGCATAGAACGCGACACCGCTTTTTTCGTCCTCATCCAGCATCACCCATGCGTCCAAGCCTTGGCTCGCGTCGGGAAGGTTCGTCGGCGGCATGTTGATCTTCACCACGCCCTGTTTCGTATAGATGCGGCAGATGCCGCCCACCGCGTAGGACGGATTGTCCGGTGTCGATTCGTCCTTGAACGCCAGCTGGCACTCCACACCCCGATCCTGGAGCTTGCCTGTCGCGCAACCCATTCGTTTGCACCATGATCACGTCGCCGTCCTTGGCCTGGGCGGTGTGCGTGATGATGAGCGGCTTTGCGCCCTGCATCGCGCGGATGAAGTCCGCGAACGATCCCAGCACGATCGGCTCGTATTCGAAGCCTTGCTTCACCTTTTGGAACACGGCGATGTTCACGTTGCGCGGCTCGCCCGCCTGCGCCACCACGGCCCATGCGCACAAGCCCGCCGCCAACCAGATC
>CAZTLD010000115.1:0-3975 GCA_964614395.1 uncultured Zetaproteobacteria bacterium | reverse complement strand
TGGTGAAACTGATAGACGAAGCCGAGCTTGCGGCTGCGCAGCCGCGCCTGCGCCTCAGGCGCAAGCGCATGCACGGCCTCGCCGTCGATCCAGACACTACCTGCGTCCATCGGCTCCAGTGCGGCGATGGTCTGCAAAAGCGTGCTTTTGCCCGCGCCCGACTCGCCGATGATCGCGACGAACTCGCCGGCCTCCACCGAAAACGAGACCTGATCGAGCACGCAAAGCCTTCCTTGCGGCGTGGGAAAGCTTTTGCTTAGCTCTTCGACCCGAAGCAGCGCGCTCATGCGCGCGTGATCGCCTGAAGCGCCTCGCGGACGCGCACCTTGAGATAGTCTTCCGCCGTCTTGCGCACCTCGGGATACTGGCGGCAGATCGCCTCAAAGTCGGCGCGGCCCAGCTCCATCACCTCGACTTCACCCACGGCCACGACCGTGGCCGTGCGCGGGCGGTCTGTGATCAGCGACACCTCGCCGAAGAAGTCTCCTTCGCCCATCTCCTTGAGCTCAATGCGCTTGCCAGGATGGCGGACATCGGAAGTGAAGACCTTCACGCGACCGGAGCGAATCACATAAAAGGTCTCCCCTTTTTCGCCCTCGCGCACGATCTCTTCGCCGGTTTTGAACTTTTTGAGGCGAAACTTCTTCGCGATTTCGGCGCGCGCCTCCGGGGCGATGCCGGCAAACATCGGAGAGATGGCAAGAATCCGCGCCAGCACCCGGCGCCGGTAGAAGTCCTCGACCACATCTTGAATGTGGGGATGGCGGCGCACCCAGTCGTCAAAGGTCTTTCGGTCGATCATGAGGATCTGGGCGTCCGTTTCCGCAATCGCCGCATCGTCGTGCGGCTTTCTCGCCATAAAGGCGCGTTCGCCGAAGAAGTCCCCTTCCACGAGGTGCGAGAACACCCGTCTTGCGCCCTCTTTGTCCACGACCTCCAGCCGGATGCGTCCCATGCCGATCAGATACAAGTGATCGCCCGGGCTGCCTTCGCGGTAGATATAGGTGCCGGCGGGCACATGGTGCAGCGTGAGCGAGTCGATGAACTCCTCCAGCTCCTTGCCGGAAAGCCCGGCCAGCAAAGGCGTTTTCTCAAGCTTGACCTTGGCCTGCCCGCCGCCGGTTTTGTCCGTCGGCGAAATGGTCGTGAGCGCCCACGCATCTCCCCGCTCGCGCGCAAGCTCCTGCAGCCGCTCTTTGACCTCGGTGCGGTTCGGATCGATCCTCAGCACGATCTTGTTGATCGCGATCGCCTGCACCACGAAGCCCTGCTCCGCGTAGCGGTTGGCGGCTTCGATATAGTCGCGCACCGCGCCTTCCTTATCGCCGAGCTTTTCTTTGAGCTCGGCGATGCGCACGCGCGTGCGCAGATCGTCCGGATCCAGGCGCAGGACTTTCTGATACAGCTCAAGCGCCTTGTCGTACTTCTTGGCGAGAATGGCCTTTCTCGCCTCCGACTTCAGATCGGCCGCCTCGCGTTTCCTTTTCATCGCCCCCTACTCAAAACGCAGCGCCTCCGCGGGCGGGACGCGCGCCGCCCGCGCTGCAGGATACCATGTCGCCGCCACCCCGACCACGAAGCTTGCCACGACCACGATCAGGCTTACGGCGGGATCGATCACGGACGGCACATGGTCAATATAATAGACGTCCGGGTTCATGAAAGTCACGCCGAGCAGCCGCTCCAGCCCCCGAAGCAGCGCCTCCAGCTTCCAGGACAGCAAAATCCCCAGCACACCGCCGGCAAGCGCCCCGCTTCCCGCAAGCATCACGCCCATCGCAAGAAAGATCCGGCGCACCGACGCGTCGGTGGCGCCGATCGTCTTGAGGATCGCGATCTCGCGCCGCCGCTCCATCACCACCATCACGAGCGACGAGACCATGTTGAACACCGCAACGAGCACGATCAGCGAAAGGATCACGCCCATCGCCACGCGCTCGGTGCGCAGCGCGTCGAAAAACGCCTTGTGTCGGCGCGTCCAGTCCATCACCCACGCGCCGAGCGGCAAGCTCTCCTCCAACTCCAGGGCCACTTGAGGCGCGGCATCCCGATCATCAAGGTAGACCTCGATGCCGGTCACCGCATCGCCGGTGCGCAAGAGCCTCTGGACGCTTGTAAGATCGGTGATCAGCACGCCGATGTCGTATTCGTAGAAACCGGAGCTGAAGATCCCGACCACGCGAAACGCGCGCATGCGCGGCGCAAGGCCTGCCGGCGTCATCCCGGCCTTCGGCACGAGAAGCTGCACGCGATCGCCGGGCTTGATCCCGAGCCGGTCGGCAAGGCTTTGGCCGATCACGACGGCGAACGCATCCTTCGGGCGAAGGAAACGCCCTTCCACGATCTTCGCCGCGATTTGAGGCTCGCGCGTCGGATCTACGCCTTTGAGCAGCCCCCCGCGCGCGCCGGAGCCGAAGCTTGCGAGCGCCTGTGTTTGCAGGAAGGGAGCGGCGCGCACCACGCGCGGATGCCGCTCAATGCTTTCAAGCCACGGCTGCCACTCGTAGAGCAGATCCCCTGGCCCCTGCACCTCGATGTGTGCGGCAAAGCCGAGGATCTTGTCGCGGATCTCCACCGCGGCGCCGTGCATCACCGAAAGCACCGTGATCAGCGTCATCACGCCGAGCGCCATGCCCAGCGCCGAGCTCCAGCCGACCACGGAGATGAACCGCTCGCTGTGCCGCGAACGCAGGTACTTGCGCGCAAGCAGCCACTCGTAGCGGATATTTATCCTCCGAGGTAGCGCAGGTAGAGGTAAAGGTGGCTGATCGCGATCGAAAGCAGCATCAGCCCAAACGCGTGCTTCGTGAACTCCACGAACCGGATCGGATGGCCTGCGCGCTGCGCGAAGCCTGCGACGATCAGGTTGGCGCTTGCGCCGATCAACGATCCGTTGCCGCCTAGGCATGCCCCGAGCGCCAGCGCCCACCACAGCGGCCGGATGGCCTCCTCCCCGCCGAAGCTGGGCGCCATCTCGTGAATCATCGGGATCATCGTGGCCACGAACGGAATGTTGTCGATCACGGCGGACGCAAGCGCCGAGCCCCACAGGATCGCGGCAAGCGTCGCCTCAAAGCTTCCGCCGGTGAGCGCAAGCGTCTTTTCCGCCAGCCAGTCGATCACGCCCACCTTCTCCACGCCCGCGACGACGACGAACAGCCCGACGAAGAAGAAGATCGTCGTCCACTCCACCTCGCCCATCGTCTCGTCGAAGGCTTTGTCTTGCGCTTCGATGTCCTTCTTCCAATCGCGCCACAAAAGCAATACGGCCGCGCCGAAAAGCGCAATCGTCGCCGGCTCAAGATGCAGCGCATGCGCGACCGTGAATCCCACAATCACGCCGGCGAGCACGGAAAGAGACTTCTTCAAAAGCACCGCATCGCGAATCGCGTCCTTTTCATCGAACGCCATCACGAGCTTGCGGCGCTCTTCGCTCGCATGGAAGTCGCGCCGAAACATCAGCCAGATGATCCCCGCGGTGAAAAGAAAGATCGGCGGGATGATCGGCGCAAGATTCACGAGAAAATCGTAAAAGCTCAAATGCGCCTGCGAGCCGATCATGATGTTGGGCGGATCGCCGATGAGCGTGGCCGTGCCGCCGATGTTGGATGCAAGAATTTCCGCGAAAAGATACGGATACGGCCGCACCTGCAGCGCATCGGCGATCAGAAGCGTGACCGGCGCGATCAAAAGCACCGTCGTCACGTTGTCCAGAAAGGCCGAAAACACGGCCGTGACGCCTGAGAGCATGAACATCACGCCCACCGGATGCCCGCGCACCGACTTGGCCGCCTTGATCGCCACGTATTCAAACATCCCCGAGCGCTGCGCGATGGAGACGATCACCATCATCCCGACCAGAAGCCCGATCGTGTTGAAATCGATCCCTTCGATCGCCTCTTCCTGCGTGAGCACGCCCAGCAAGATCATCAGCCCCGCGCCCAAGAGCGCGAGCACCGCGCGGTTGAAGCGCTC
>CAZTLD010000114.1:1091-3997 GCA_964614395.1 uncultured Zetaproteobacteria bacterium | reverse complement strand
TCACGGTGGAGGTTTCGCTGCTTTCCGAACCCGAACCGCTTCCTTCGTGCGCGCGGGAGGAGGATTTGTATCCGATGCTTCGGCCGGGGCTAGATGGCGTGATCCTCCGCTATGGGCCGCATCGGGCGACCTTCCTGCCGCAGGTGTGGCGCGAGCTGCCAGACCCAAAGCAGTTTCTCGCCCATCTCAAGCTGAAGGCGGGGTTGGATCCTGCGTTTTGGGATCCGGCGATCGAAGTGTGGCGCTATCAGGTGGACAAGTGCGCCGAGGGCGAAGAGGAGGCGTCATGCGCATAGCGGAGTCGCATCATCCCACAGAGTGGGTGGAAAAGCTTCCCAACGGAAAGCTCATGTGCACGCTGTGCCCGCGCGCGTGCAAGCTTTCCGACGGGCAGCGCGGCTTTTGCTTCGTGCGCAAGCGCGAAGGCGAAAAAATCGTGCTCACCACCTACGGGCGCTCCTCCGGCTTCTGCATCGACCCGATCGAGAAGAAGCCGCTGTTCCACTTCCTGCCCGGCACGCCGGTGCTGTCCTTCGGCACCGCCGGCTGCAACCTCGCCTGCAAGTTCTGCCAGAACTGGGACATCTCCAAGGCGCGCGAGTTCGATCGGCTGCAGGATGCGGCCAGCCCCGAAGACATCGCACGCGCGGCCGCCCACACGGGCTGCACATCCGTCGCCTTCACCTACAACGATCCGGTGATCTTCTACGAGTATGCGCTCGATACCGCCCACGCTTGCCACGCGCGCGGGATCAAAACCGTGGCCGTGACCGCCGGCTACATCAACCCCGAGCCGAGGCGCGCGTTCTTCGCCGCGATGGATGCGGCCAACATCGATCTCAAGGCGTTCACCGAGCGCTTCTACAAAAAACTATGCGGCGGGCAGCTTGCGCCGGTGCTGGACACGCTCGCCTATGTCCATCACGAAACGGACTGCTGGCTTGAGATCACAACCCTTTTGATCCCAGGTTGGAACGACAGCGACAACGAGATCCGGAAGCTTGCCCGCTGGGTGCGCGACGAGCTGGCCGATACGGTGCCGTTGCATTTCACTGCGTTCCATCCCGACTGGCGCATGACGGATGTCCCGCCCACCCCCGCCGCAACGCTCGCCCGCGCGCGGCGCATCGCGATGGATCTGGGGCTTAAGTTCGTCTACACCGGCAATGTGCACGACCCCGAAGGCCAAACCACCTATTGCCCCTCGTGCGCCAAGCCTTTGATCGTGCGCGATTGGTATGAAATCCTGCGCTACGCGCTGGACGAACGCGGCCGCTGCCGGCATTGCGGCGAGCCGATCCCGGGCCGTTGGGGCGCGCACGCCGGCAGATGGGGCGCTAAGCGCGTGCCCATTCGCATCCAGTAGCTACCAGCGCATCATCCAGCCGCAGCCCACCGCCCAAAAGCGATTCTCGGGCCAAAGCGCCCACGGGTTGCGCCCGCCCTGAATCCTGCGCCACAACGCCGCGCAGCGCGCGCCGCTTTCCGACGCGAGCCACCCTCGCACTTCTTCACCCGCGTGGCTGAAGAAATCGCCCAATAGATCGTTGCGCGCCTTGGCGCCCACAAGCCAGCCGATCTCCACGCCCCAGCGTTTTTTTGCATCCGCAGCCCACACCCCCCACCAGCGCGCGCGCACGCGCTCGCCCACCGGGGGATGCGCAACAGGCGCGCCTCCCAAGCGAAACGCGCTCCGCGTCTGCGCATGCGCGAGCCACCCCATCCACACGCCGCCATAAAGCCCGTCCCCCGCGATGCCTGCGCGCAGATGCAGCGCCCGCTCCGCAAGTCGAAGCCGATTCGTCTGCAGCACGTCGGGACGCTGCCAGCGTTCGTTTGCGGCCCCGAACCAGCCAAGCGCCCGAAGCGCGCCTTCCAGCCATCCGCGCGCGCCCACCGCCCCGCCAAGGCTTGCCCCGGCCATCCACGCCCACTGCGCCCCGCGCCCATGCACGCCCAACCCGTTGGCATGCTCCTCATACTGCGCCCATCCCGCACCCAGCCATGCATCGGCCTCCGCCGCCGAAGCGCAGCTGCCAAATGCGATTCCAGCCATCCACACGCCCGCAAACGGCAAAAGCCAAACACACCGCATAGCCGGATGCTGGCATCGCATCCGTCATCCGGCAGCCTTGGACGCCAGCACCTCGTCAGGCGCGCAGCCTCAGCGGATCGTCCAGATGCGCATGTTGAGCGTGTTCGGATTCGTGATCTGGGCATCCGGGGGCAACGCATCCACCTCCCAGCCCGGCCCGCGCATGCCCAGCAAGTGGCGCAAAATCAGGATGCCATCGCTGAGCGCGTCCTCGCGGCCGTTGCCGTCCACATCCAGCATACCAGCCGAGGATTGCAGATAGCCGACGATCCCCGCAGCCGTCGTGCGCGCCGCGCCAGCCGGAATCGGCACATTCGCCACCAAGTCGTTGCCGCGGAAGCCGAATAGATACCGCATCATCAACTCCCCGTCCACAGCGGCCGCCTGCGCGTAAATATCCACCGCCACCGCGCTTTGATCCGCCCATGTGAGCGGCAGGGTGGCGGGCTGAAATGCGCCAATGGCCGCGCCCGGCGTCAACCGAATCGCAAGCGTGCCCCAGCGCTCCGCCTGCGCATAGCTGTCCCAAACGCGCACTTCGAGTACATCGCCGGGCTGCGCGCCCTCGTCCACGGGCGTGGTCGGATCGTCGCCATAGACTTGCAACATACCGAATTGGCCGGGCTTCTGGACGACGAAGTGCCCCGCCACGACCCCTTGCGGATCCAGCACCGCGATCTCGTCGCCCACGCGGGCCGGCAGGCCATTCACCCAGATGCGCCCCACGAGGCTTTGCACGAACGGCGTCGCATACGGATCCGGGAAGTGCATGCCGATCACGGCGAGATCAAGCGCGAACGCGGGATCACGA
>CAZTLD010000114.1:188-1081 GCA_964614395.1 uncultured Zetaproteobacteria bacterium | reverse complement strand
GCCTTGTCCTGCCAGATCGGCGGAATCGGCGACGGCGAAAATCCGGCCACCGGGCCGCCCGCGGTATAGCGGATCACACCG
Source organism: uncultured Zetaproteobacteria bacterium (assembly GCA_964614395.1). Classification (GTDB taxonomy): domain Bacteria; phylum Pseudomonadota; class Zetaproteobacteria; order Mariprofundales; family S012-25; genus CAZTLD01. The sequence continues at coordinate 1,000 of CAZTLD010000114.1, read as the reverse complement.
GAGACGAACTCTTGGTTCCGCGCCTGGCTCCACACCCGAAATTGCAGCAAGTCGCCCGGCTGCGCGCCCTCGTCCACGGGCGTGGTCGGATCGTCGCCATACACATGCAAAATGCCGTATTGCCCCGCCGTCGTGACCACCGCCACGCCGCACAACACGCCCTGCGGATCGAACACCGCCACTTCGTCGCCAGGCTGCGCCGGAAGCCCCAAGATGCTGACGCTACCGAGAAAATCCGCCATATAGGGCGTCGGCGTCGGGGCCGGGAAGTGCACGGCCGCATTGGCCGCGCCGCATCCGAAGCCCGCGGCCAAGAGCGCGCCCATCAGCCAGCGGCGCAGTCTCATGGCGCCAAGTCAACCCTCACCCGCAGGCCGTCCGCCCGCCAATGCGGATCGCCGGCCACCACCCGCAACGGCTGCCCGTTGAGCTCGAACTGCAACAGATCCCCCGCGGTGGCGCCCTCGTCCACATTGGCGGTGAGCGGATCGTCGGCATACACGTGCACGAATCCGTATTCGCCCGCGCGCCGCACCACGAATCGGCCGCAGACCACCCCTTGCGGATCGCGCACGGTCAGCACGTCGCCCGGAGCCGCCTGCGCCAGCGCGCCGTAAAAGTCCTGGCTCATCGGCGTGGGCCGCACCCCGCCCAACGCCAGCGGCGCTCCAGCGCCTGCGGCCGCGCCTCCCCCCGCGGACGTGGCTGTCGAGGGCGCTGTTGACGGCGCGCCGCCTGCGCCCTGCTGCCCGCCGCCCGCGGACGTGGCTGTCGAGGGCGCCGTTGACGGCGCGCCACCCCCACCCGCGCCT
>CAZTLD010000114.1:0-178 GCA_964614395.1 uncultured Zetaproteobacteria bacterium | reverse complement strand
CTGCTCGCCGCCCGAACACGCGGCGAGCAGCAGCGCAAGCCCGCACAAGCCGCCGATCCATCCTCGCTGCATCTGCCGCCCAAGCATCGCCGCCTCCTTGTGCATCAGTAGTGGATCTGCCCCGCCTGCCGCATGTGCACCCAGTAGCCGTAGCCCGGGCCCACATAGTGCAGGTCGT
>CAZTLD010000113.1:0-4132 GCA_964614395.1 uncultured Zetaproteobacteria bacterium | reverse complement strand
GCAATACCGCCAGCGGCTCGCCGAAAGCAAGGTGCAGGCCGGATGGCTGGCGTTCGAGGACGGGCGCTGGCGCATCACGCCGTGCAGCTACGTGCGCGTGCCGATCAAGCTTCTGGAAGAGCACTTCAAGCTCGACGAAGGCGATCTTCGCAGGCGCGAGCCGGCGTCGAGACGATACCGAAAGATCGGCGGCAGGCCGCAGAAGGTGCGCTTCACCTGCAAGAACGGCAAGGCCGTGGCGCTAGGAGAGGGCGAGCACAAGGGCTGGGTCGTGCTCACCGGCCATCCGGGCGGCCGCAAAAGTCACGACTTCATCTTCTACGACGAGCGCCCCGAAGCAGCGTTTCCGCTTGAGGAAAAGGAGATGCGCGCGTTCTTGCAAGTGCATGCCGACGAGCGCCCCGAAAACGCCTGGAACATGTGGAAGGGGCGCGTGCGGAGAGGCGCGCGCGTGCCGGTGTTCTTCATCAAGGATAAACAACAAGGCGTGCAGCTCGGGCTTGCGCGCATGTTCCGGCTGCCATACCGATGCTCGGTGCACGACGCGATCAGGTATACAGAGCCCGAACACATCGCGAACCGTGGGACGGACCTGCCGGCGCTGATCTTCGGCTTCGCCGACACCGAGCACGGCACAGCCAGCCGCAAGGGGCGCGCGTGGTTCACGCCCGCGTTCGCCGAGGGAAACCCCAAGCCCCTCCGATGCGATCCCACGGTGCTTGCCACGCCGAAGCCGAGCTACTTTCCGAACTACCTCGTGCAGGAAACGGATCCGCGTCATCCCGGCCGGCTCGCAAGCTCCGAATACCAAACCTGGATGTCGGAAAACTGCGAAATCCGCGGCTTCAAGCGCTATCCGGCAAGAAATGGAGAAGAAATCAAGCCCTTCCCCGTCCCCGAAGGCGTGAGAAACAACAAAAAAGTGCAAGTCGTGCTGCATCCGCTTCCCAAAGGCACGAAGTTCAAAGGAAAGCTCATATTCCACAACCTCAAGCCCGAGGAGCTGGGGGCGCTCGTGTGGGCGCTCACCTGGGGCGGAAACAAGAAGCTCAGGCATGCGATCGGGATGGGGCGGCCGTTCGGGTTCGGCCAGCTCACGATCCGGATCGCAGGCGCGGAGCTGCGCCCGAACGATCCCAAGCAGGCGATCGCGGACGGGCTGCGCTACTGCGAGGCATGCATGCAGCGCTTCGAGGCGATGATGGATGGCTTCGCGCAGGCATCCCTGGGCATGCCTTGGAAGCGCACGCCCCAGATGCGCGAGCTTCTGGCGATGGCCGATCCGGACCGCGCGCGCCGCGCCCCAGGCGGCAAGCTCGCCTACATGAAGCTGGGCCGCAGGCGAGACAACAACGAGTTCGTGCAGGCGAAGAATAAGCGCCGGGTGCTCGCGCCCTATACCGGCATGCCCATCGAGCGCCCGCATTCATCGCGCCGCCCCGAAAAGCCCGTCAAGCCAGCGCCGCAGCCCCCGCGCAAGGCCGCGGGCGAGCCTTCCGCATCTCACGCGCCCGCCTCCCAACAATCCGCTGCGAAGGGGCCTTCCAAAACCGATTTGGAAAAGCCGAAACAACGCTCCAACCAGCTTCCGCCACGCGAAGACGATGGGCGCTGAGCGCCCCCGCGCGGACGCCCTGCCGCTTGCGGCGGGCGAGCTGCGCTGGCTGATCCCTGCGCCTGCGGCCGATCCGCTCGCGATCGGCGTGCGCGCGCGAGGGCTGATAGGGCGCGCGCTCAAGGCGCTCCATTGCCGGCTCGATCCGGACGCAAGCGCCTGCGCCGGGTGCGCGTTTCGCGCCGAGTGCCTCTACGGCACCTCGTTCGAGCCGCCCGAGGGCGTGGTGTTGCCCGGCTTTGGCCGCGTGGGGGCGCTACCGCACGCTTGGAGCCTTGCGGTGGACATCCGCGGCTTGGGTTGCGTGCTGCGGCTGAGGCTGGTGGGCTTTGAGTGCGCGAACGCCGCGCACTGGGCCGAGGCGGTGGCGCGCGCGTTCACGGCCCAGCCGCTTGCGCAGCCCGACGGCGCGGCGCTGCCGATGAGCCTGCACTGGCGCGCGATCACGCCGATGCGGCTGCGCTACCGCGGCCGCACGCCGCGCGCCGAAGAGCTGCCGCAGGCGATCGCGCATGCCACCGCGCGCCGCGCGAAGATGCTCGCGGCGATGCACGGGATCGCGCCGCCGAACGCGCGCCTTCCGGAGCCGCGCGTGGAGGACGCGGCGTGGATCGAGGCCGAGCGCTTCCGCGCGCGCACGCAAAGCGTGCAGCCGATGGGCGGCTGGGTGGCGACGATCCATTGGCCCGAGGCCACGCCCGAGGCGTGGCGGCCGTGGCTTGGGATCGTGCGCTTCTTGGGCCTCGGGAGGCAAGCGAACTTCGGCTTCGGCCGGCTCATCGCGTTGGAGGGCGAGGGATGAGGCATCTGTTCGTCGCGATCTCCACCGGCCAGCAGGTCGCGAACCTGCCGCCGATCCTGCAGTTCGCGGAGAAGGGCGATGCGGTGATCTGGCTGGAGAGCGAGCTTGCGCGGGCGCAGAACTGGAGCGCGGGCGCGATCGAGGTATTGGCCGCGCGCGGGATGGGGCCGCAAGTGCGCGCGCCGGTGGACGGCGAGATCAACGATCCGGCGGCGGTGGAAAAGGCGCTCAGATCGGCGCTCGCCAAGTTCCGAAGCGCGGATGCGAAGCTGATGGTGGTGCTCAACGGCGGGCAGAAGCTTTCGCCGTTCGGGGCCGTGCTGGCGGCGCGGCTCTGGCGCGACGAATGGAAGAAACCCGTGGCGTTTCTCTACGGCGAGGATCGGCGCGCCGCCGTCGTGGTGCGCGAGCAGAGGATCGGCCATGCGCCCCGTGCCGTGCCGTATGCGCGCGAAAGGATGCTTTCGCTTACCGAGATCCTGCGCGTGAACGGCCAGGACATCGAAGACGAAGGGCGTGCGATCGCGCTGGATGCGCCGCTCGATCCGTTCGGCCTTGATCTTCGGTTCACGCGGCAAGTGTATCGGTTCTACGAGGCAGCGAAGGCGCGCCAGAAAACGCGCGCGGAAAGCGCATGCCCGAAGATCCCCTGGCCTGCGTTCGAGCATTGGGACGAGGCCTCGCAAGCCGAGTTCGCGGCGGCGCTCGAAAAGCGCCTGCGCGATGCGGGCCTTCCGGTTCGAAGCAGGCAGGCGCGCGGGCTGGCGCGGGGGATCGTGGCCGACTGCCGCCGCTTTCGCCCGCGCGCGGCCGCCCGGCGCTTGCTGCCTGAAAAAGAGTTTTCGCAGCTTGCGGCCGCGCTCGCCGAAAAGGGCTGGCTCAAGCCGGACGGAAGCGGCCCGAACTGGGGGGACGGCTTCGAGCGCGCGGTGGCGCGGCGCGTGGCTCGCTTCTTGCGCGAGCATCCGCGCGCGGCCGGCGTGGTGCGCGAGGCGCGGATGAATGTGCGCGTCAAGGAGGCGGAATGGGACGTCGCGCTGGCGCTGGCGAACGGCGTCGTGCTCGTGCTGGAGTGCAAAAGCGGAACGACGGAAAAGAAGGAGATCGATGCGCGCGCGCAAAACCTGCAGCGCGCCACCAGTCGGCTCGCGAACATCTACGTGGTGGCGCCGTTCTTCGCCGAGCTGGACGACGAGCCGTGGTTCCAGGCCGAGATGCACAACAAATGGCAATCGCTTCAAGCCGACTTCGGCGATCGGCTGATCGCGTTCACGATGCGCGGCACGGCCGCGAAGGACTACGGCGCGACGAAGGACGGCAAGCCCATCCGATGCGAGGCCCCAAGGCCGTTCGAGGATCGGCTCGCAGAAATCCTCGCACGATACGCGCAGCCAGCGTGTTGACATGCGCGCGCGCATCGTGGAGGTTTGGGACGGTGGCGCGATCGGAGGATGGATCGCGTCCGCTTGGCGGCAAGAGCCGCCGGATTCGCTCTTTACAATCAAGGGCTTTCCCGCATCGGCCGATGTGATGGATGAGACCGTCGCGGGAAGTAGTTGGCGCTGCGGTGCTTTTCGTGTGTGCGCAGCGCGGAGGCGGAAGCTTCGGCGCACGAAGCCGCTCGCGCGCCCGCAGGGCGTGGCAAGCCCTTGCCGCGCAAGGCCCCGCAGGGCCACGGACCGAAACCGATAGACCTGTTCGAAGGTATTAAGACT
>CAZTLD010000112.1:0-4197 GCA_964614395.1 uncultured Zetaproteobacteria bacterium | reverse complement strand
TGCACTTCGACGATGTGAAAAAGCTTCTCGATGTGCTGCATGCGCTCGTCGATCGTGGCAACACCGTCGTCGTGATCGAACACAATCTCGATGTGATCAAGACCGCGGACTGGATCGTCGATCTCGGCCCCGAGGGCGGCGACCGGGGTGGCGAGATCGTGGTTGAAGGAACGCCGGAAACGGTGGCGCGCGATGCGCGTTCGTGGACTGGGCGATATCTTGCGCGAGTGCTGGAGCGCGAGGCCGCGCTTGGCAAGGCGAAGCAGGCGGTTTAGCGTCCTTCGGGCATGATGGGGTAGAGCGATGATCAACAAGGTGATACTGATCGGCAATCTGGGGCAAGATCCGGAGCTCCGCTACACGCAGGACGGCACGCCCGTGTGCAACGTGCGCATCGCGACCACCGAGCGCTTCAAGAATCGGCAAGGCGAGATGCAGGAGCGCACGGAGTGGCACAACGTCGTCTTCTGGGGGCGGCTCGCGGAGATCGCGGCCGAGCACCTGAAGAAGGGCGACCGCGTCTATGTGGAAGGCCGGCTGCAGAGCCGCACCTGGCAGGACAACCAAGGCAACAACCGCATCACGGTCGAGATCCGCGCTTCCGAAATGAAGATGCTCGGCGGTCGGCGCGGGGGGCGGGCTGGCTCTGAAGGATTGGCCGAGCAAGAGGCTGCGGCGCCAGCGGCGTCCAAGCCTTCCAAAGATCCCTTTGCCGCGCCGATGGATGCCACACCGCCGGAAGAGGACGACATTCCGTTTTAGCTTTTATTTTTGTCTTGAAACATCTATAGTGTAATCAGACTCCGCGCACAGGAGGGAGCCATGGCGCGGCCGAGCACGTTGCCCGCTTCGTTGATTGAAAAGATCGAGGCGTATATCGAGCGGTTTCACGAGCTTCCGCAGGAGGTCGTGGAAGAGCTTGCCCGGCGTGAGCTGAGGAGAGAGTTGTTTTTGGCTGCGCATCAGGGCGGAGAAGCGCGCGTGGAGGATCGCTGGCAGCGGTTGAAGGCCGGAGACTGGAAACGGCGCGCGCCTGCCCGCCGTCCGCGCCGCTGGTTCGTCGAGGCCTATGCGAAGGCAAAGGGCGTTTCGGTGGACGAGGCCAAGGCCAAGCTGCTCAGCCTGGACGAGGAGGCGTATCGGCTGGTTCTACGCGATGCGCGCCTTCGCAGGTTGGCCGAATATCTGCGCGACCATCCGGAAGCGCCGGAGGCCGAGTGGCGGCGCGTGTGGGAGGAGATCTAGCGGCGGATCCAGCGGTCGATCACCGCCGCGCCGACGGTGTCGCCCAGCACATTCACGGTGGTGCGGAAGCGGTCAAGAAACCAGTCGATGGCGAGAATCAGCCCGATGCCTTCGGTGGGAAGGCCGGCGGCGGTGAGCACGATCACCATCGTCACCAGCCCCGCCTCCGGAATGCCGGCTGCGCCGATCGCCGCCAGCGTAGCGGTGATCCACACGAGGATTTGTTCGTAAAGCCCAAGCTTGATTCCGTAAGCTTGCGCGATGAACAGCGCCGCTGCCGCTTCGTAGAGCGCGGTGCCGTCCATGTTGATCGTCGCTCCGATCGGCAGCACGAGCCGGCGCGCAGCCTGAGAGACGCCTGCCCGGCGCACGCCGTCCATCGTAAGCGGCAGGGTGGCGCTGGACGAAGCAGTGGAAAAGGCCGTCGCAAGCGCTGTCCCGATTTCTTGCAGATACGCCCACGGCGAGCGGCGGGCGAAGGCCCATAGCAATGTGAGCAACACCGCGGCGTGCGCGACAAGGCCGGAAAGGACGCTTCCCGCATACCGCCCCAGTGCCACGAGCTCCCGCGTGAAGGCCTCGCCGCCTCCGGCCTCGCCCAGCCGGGATGCGACCAGTGCCATCACGCCCAGAGGCGCAATGCGCATGATCCAGTGCACGATCGTCATGATCGCTTCCTGAAGGCCTGAGAACACTTCAATCGCAGTGCGTCCTTGGGGCCCGAGGGATGCGAGGGCGATGCCAAGCGCAAGCGAGAACACGATCAAAGGCAACAGCTTCATTTCCGCCGCGGCCTGCACGATGTTCGGATGTACGAGCGAAAGGAGGATGTCCACGGCCGACACCTCGGGTTTTTCCGGTGCGCTCAGCGGATGGGCAGGCGCCACACCCACCCCCGGATGCCACAGATGCGCCATGAGCATGCCGATCGTCACCGCGATCAGCGTCGTCGTGAGGTAGTAGCCGAGCGTCAGCGCTCCGGCGCGGCCAAGCGCTTTGGGATCGCCGAGTGAGGCGACGCCTACCACGATGCTGCTGACCACCAAGGGGACGATCGTCATTTGCAGTAGCGTAAGAAAGAGTTTTCCCAACCATCCGAACCAGCGCGCGGCGTCCGCACCAAGCACGAAGCCCGCAACACCCCCTGCGACCACCCCTAAAAGCATCCAATGAAGGCTTCGTGATTTCTTCATGTGGCCACACTAGCTTTCCGCATCGCGCCGACAAGGAGGCCGGAATGGAGAAGAACCCAGAGCCAGAAAAGAAGCTTTCCATCGTCGTGTTTTCGGGCGAGTTTGATCGAGCGCTTGCCGCGTTCACGATTGCGACGGGCGCGGCGGCGATGAACTACAAGGTGACGCTGTTCTTCACCTTTTGGGGGCTCAATATCGTCAAGCGCGATCCCGGAAGGGCGCCGCTGGGCAAAAGCGCGTTGGCAAAGCTGTTCAACGCGCTTTTGGGCGGGCGCAAGTGGCTGCCGCTTTCGCGGCTCAACTTCTTCGGGATCAGCCCCGTGTTGATGCGGCGGATGATGCGCGCGCACCATGTCGCGCAGCTGGAAGAACTGATGGAGGCGGCCAAGGCCCTGGGCGTGCGGCTCGTGGCCTGCGAGATGGCGATGCATGTATTGGAGCTCAGCAAGGAAGACCTCATTGACGAGATCGAAGAGGTCGTGGGTGTGGCGACCTTCCTGCGCGAATCGGAAGGCGCGCAGGTGCTGTTCATTTAGGGGGAGATATGCGGCACTTTCTTGACATCACGCAGGAAACCTGCCCGATGACGTTCGTGAAGGTGAAGCTGAAGCTCGCCGAGCTTTCGCCCGGCGAGCAACTTGAGGTGCGGCTCAATCCCGGCGAGCCATTGGAGAATGTGCCCCGCTCCTGCGAGGAGCAGGGCTACAAGGTCATCTCCAAGGAGCCGAACGACGACGGCACGTGGATGCTCGTGATCGAGAAGTGATCACAAGTGCTCCGGAAGCCGCGCCCGAAGCTCGTGCGGCTTGAGCAGCGTCCAGTCCTTGTGATACAGCTCGCGTAGCTTTTCTTCCGCCGCGGGCTCCAGATACTCGCGCAGCATCCCGAGCATCGTCGGCGAGGACGCAAGATACAGCCGCTCGAAGCGGTCTTCTTGCGCGGCGCGGTTGATGCGCGCCGCCACATCCTTCGCAAACCGACGCATCGCCTCTTTTTTCAGTTCCTCGCCGGTGGAATAGGCGTGCCGGCCCTGCCCGTGCGAGTCGAAGGTCTCGCCCGGAAGATCCGTCGTCAGCTTCGTTTCGTGCGCCCGCACCTCGGGCGCTTCCATGCCCGCCAGTTCCACGAGCTCTCCATTGCTCTTCTCGGCGCGGAAAAACCTGGCGCGGCTGCCGTTTGCGACGACCACCCATGCGCGGTCCATTTGGCCCTCCTTTGCTTCCGCCTTTCCTTTATAGGTGCCGAGCGCGGAAAGATGCAAGGTGGTGCAGATGATCACAACTGGGGGTGCATTCCTTGACATGGGGGGGATGAGTGGTCTATGGTGGGGCACAGTGGGATAAAGTGGTGAATATGCCCATGGACGGGAGGAGGGAAGCTCGGTGTTCCACGGCGAGTTCCGCAACGCGATGGACGCGAAAGGGCGTGTGAGCGTGCCCTCGCCGTTTCGTCGCGTGCTTGCGGAGCGCTACAGCGAAACACGGCTGGTGATGGCGCGCTGGCCTTACGATCCGTGTATTGCCGTCTGGCCGTACGAGGAGTGGCTGCGCTTCCAGGAGCGCGTAGAGCGTGCGCCGGCAAGCGAAGCCAAGCGGGCGTTCAAGCGCTTTTTGTTCAGCTCCGCCGTGGAAGTCGAGCCGGATCGGCAAGGGCGCATCCTCGTGCCGATGCCGCAGCGGTCGTACGCCGGGTTGGAAAAAGAGGTGCAGCTGGTGGGGGCAGGTGAAATGTTCCAAATCTGGAACGCCGAGCGCTGGGC
>CAZTLD010000111.1:0-4232 GCA_964614395.1 uncultured Zetaproteobacteria bacterium | reverse complement strand
CGCGCGCACCGACGAGGAGCGCGTTCGCGCGTTGACCGCGGCGCAGAAGGCGCTCGCCGACGCCAAGGACATCGCCCGCCGTTTCCGGGATCGCTATCAGGCGCTGCTACTGCTCGCGCGCGAAGTGCGCATGCTTGCGGATGCGTTCAAGACGCTCGGCGAGCCTCGCGATCCGCGCGCCGATACTGCGCAAGTCGCGGGGATGCTGGCAAGGCTCGATGCGGTCGCGCGCGCGTTCGAGAAGGGCGAGCTTGCCGAGGCCGATGCGCAAAGCGAGCGATTGAAGCGATCGCTTTCCGGCTGGCGGGATCGCGCATTGCCGACCTATGCGAAGTTCGTGCGCGCGTTGCTCAAGCGCGCCGCGCGCCGAGGCGCGAAGCGCTATGCGCTTTCGCGCTACACGGCGGCCAAGGAAAGGCTGCTGGCGCTGGAGGCGTATCTGAACGGCGAAGGGAAGCTTCCCTCGCGCCTTGCGGATGCGGCAAGGCTTGCCGATGACGCTCGGCGCGTCGCCGAGGAAGCGCGCGCCTGGTTCAAGGACAAGGATTCTTACGAACAGCTTCAGGACGAAAATCGCAACGCGCGCCTTGCGCTTGCAGACGCGTTGGGGATTGCGTGGGATCGGGACGATCCGCTGGCCGACGTGCCGATGGAGGCGATCGTTGCCCGCATCCAAGCCTTGCGCGAAAAGCTTGCGGAGACGCGCAAGCGGATGCTCGAGCGCGTGCGGGAGGCGGAAGCCCGCTGTGCGGATCGGCTTGCGAAGCTGGAGCTGGCTGCGCGCGAGCAGTGCGGGGAGAAGATCGCCGAGATCAAAGAGGCCTACCGCGCGAAGATCGAAGCCGAGCGTAAAAAGAGCGAGCCGCTTGAGCGCTTTGAGCGCCTGAAGGCGTTGTTTTCCAAGAAAGAGGCGGAGATCGCGGCGCTGGCCGACGGCTCGGTGCGCATCCGGCTGTGGGCGCTTCGGTTCAAGCCGGGTTCGACTTGGATCAGCCCGCAGGGGAGAAAGCTGCTCGCTAAGGTGAAGAAGGCGTTGGACCTCTATCCGGGGCGTCGCGTGCGCATTGAGGGGCACACCGACAACCGAGGCGATGCTGCGCTCAACAAGCGCCTTTCGCTGGCGCGCGCGAAGGCCGTGGCCGAGGCGTTGGTGAAGCTCGGGGTGGATGCGAGAAGGCTTATCGCCTACGGCTATGGCGAGGCGCGCCCGATCGCAAGCAACGAGATTCCCGAAGGGCGGGCGATGAACCGCCGCATCGAGATCGTGATCGAGCCGCGATGAACGCCGAGATCGCGCTTGCGGGATTGCCGGACGAGGTGCGCGAGCCTGCGCACGAGGTGCTCGCAGCGCTAAAGAGCACGCCTTATGCGCGCGCGCTCGTGCTGGAAGCGATGCTGCTCGCCTTCTCGGCGCAGGAAACGGCGGATCTGAAGCTGGTGGCGCGGGCGCTCGATGAGATCCGGCGGGGGCTTGAGGTGTTCCGCCCGTATCGCTTCGTGCGCAAGGCGACGATGTTCGGCTCGGCCAGGATCCCCGAGCACGATCCGCGCTGGCGGCAGATGTTCGCCTGCGCGCGCGCGCTGAAAGACGCGGGCTTCATGGTCATCACCGGCGGCGGCGGAGGGTTGATGCACGCAGCCAACGCCGGCGCCGGCCGCGAGCATTCGTTCGGCATCAACATCAACCTGCCGATGGAGCAAAAGCCGAATCCGGTCGTGGATGGCTCGCCCAGGCACTTCTATTGCCGCTACTTCTTCACCCGCAAGCTGTTCTTTTTGAAGGAAGCGGATGCGGTGGTGCTCGGCGCGGGCGGCTTCGGCACGCTTGATGAGGCCTTTGAGACGCTCACACTCGTGCAAACGGGGCGCAATCCGCCGATCCCAATCGTGCTTTTGGATGCGCCGGGCGACGACTATTGGGGGCCGTTCGTGCGCTCGTGGCTGAGGCGGCTTGTGGACGACGGCTTGATCGGGCCTGGCGATCAGCATCTGATCTACCACACCGACAACGTGGATGCGGCGGTTGATCACATCACGAGCTTTTACACCAACTACCACAGCTTTCGTTATGCGGGCGATATGATCGTGCTGCGCATCCTCAATCCGCTTTCAGACGAGGCGCTCGCGCGGCTGAACGCCGAGTTTTCCGACGTCGTGGACGGCCGAATCGAGCAGGTCTGGCGCTGGCCGCGCGGCGACGATCCCGAATACGCGCACCTGCCGCGATTGCGCTTTCGCATGGATCGGGCGCGGATTCCGGTGCTCGGCCAGATCATCCGCCGCGTGAACGCGCTCGCCGAATATCGCAGAGCCTAGTGGGGTTGACATATGCGCATATGCGCATATGATTCGCGGCATGAAAGGGGTGCCGATTCCCGAGGGCAAGGTGCGCGAGGTGGCCGAGGGCCTGCGCGCGATCGCGCACGAGGTGCGTTTGCTTTTGCTGTGCCACCTGCTTTCCGGCGAGAAGTGCGTCGGGGAGCTGGTGGAGCTGACAGGATCCACCCAATCCAACATCTCGCAGCACCTTGCGAAGATGCGGATGCTCGGGATCGTGGAGGCCGAAAAGCGCGGCCAGCACGTGTATTACCGGATCGCGAAGCCCGAGCTGCGGCTGTTGGTGGAGGCGCTGCAGCGCATCTACTGCCCGGAGATGTGTGAGTCGTAAAATTTTTTCGCGAAGATATGCGCATTTCATCATAGAATAATGCAAAAGGAGGTGAGCGCGTGATCACGAAGGTGGAGCGATTCGTCCGATGGGTGGAAGGCCATAAAGGCCTTGTGTTCGCGGCGATTCTGGGCATGGTCGTCGCAGCGGGCGTTCAGTTTCCGAAGATCAAGATCGACACCGATCCCGAGAACATGCTGCCGGCGACGGAGCCCGTGCGGGTGGCGCATCACAAGCTGAAGAAGGACTTTAAGCTATCCGACTTCATCGTCGTAGGCGTGGTGGACGAGGCCGATCCGCATGGCGTTTGGACGCCGAAGACGCTCAAATATGTCTGGGAGATCGCGCACCGGATCAAGAAGATCGACGGCGTGATCGCGGTGGACGTGATGAGCCTGGCCACGTCCGACATGGTGGAATCCGGCGGCGGGCTTTTGGACATCCACACGATCATGCCGAAGCCGCCGGCCACGCAAGTCCAGGCCGACGCGCTGAAAAAGAAGGTGCTTTCTGATCCGCTGATCGTGGAAAAACTTGCCAGCGGCGACGGCCAGGGGCTTGCGATCTTCGTGCCGATCAAGGAAAAGATGATCTCCTATCGCGTCTCGCAGGAGATCAAGAAGATCATCGCTGAGGTCACGCACGGCCAAGGCACGGCCAAGTTCTACATCGCAGGCCTTCCCGTGGCCGAGGACACGTTCGGGCACGACATGTTCCTGCAGATGGCGATCTCGGCGCCATTGGCGGGGCTCGTCTTGATGGTGATGCTCTGGTGGTTCTTCCGCCACTGGGCGTTCGTCGTGGGGCCGATGATGGTGGCGATGGTGGCCGTGATCGTGACGATGGGGCTTTTCATCGGCATGGGCTTCACCGTGCACATCATGAGCTCGATGATCCCGATCTTTCTCATGCCGATCGCGGTCGTGAACTCGGTGCACATCCTTTCGCACTTCTTCGATCACTATCAGCGCTTGTGCCGCTGCATGGACACGCTCAACAAGGTGATCGCCGATCTGTTCAAGCCGATGCTGTATACGACGCTCACCACCGTCGCGGGCTTCGGGTCGCTGGCGCTGACGCCGATTCCGCCGGTGCAGGTGTTCGGTTCGTTCGTCGCGTTCGGCGTATTGCTTTCCTGGGCGGTGACGCTGGTGCTGCTTCCGGCGTTTCTGATCGCGCTCGGTGATGAGCGGCTGAACCGGATCGTCGCCACGCTCAAGCCCGCCGAGCAAAGCGCGCTCGGGCATTGGCTGCCGAAGATCGGCAACTTCGCGATCGACAAGGCCTTCGGCGTGGCGCTTACGTTTGCGGCGCTGTTCGCGCTCAGCTTCTGGGGCATGAGCAAGATCGTGATCAACGACAATCCGGTGAACTGGTTCAAGGAAGGGGAGCCGGTGCGCGTGGCCGATCGGGTGATGAACAAGCACTTCGCAGGCACCTATAGCGCGTTTCTGCGGCTGGATGGCGCGCCGGACGTGATGAAGAAGCCCGAGGTCGCGCGCTGGATCGAGGGCTTGCAGAAGGCGCTGGAGGCGGATGCGAGCGTCGGCAAGACGACGAGCTA
>CAZTLD010000110.1:0-4283 GCA_964614395.1 uncultured Zetaproteobacteria bacterium | reverse complement strand
ACTGGATCGGGGCTGGCGATCCACGCCTTTTTCAGCGCCCATTTGCGCACCTTCGCGCCGATGCGAATGGAGCCGGAGAGATTCGCGCGGTGGAGCTTGGCCCCGCGCAGATCCGCATCGCGCAGATCGGCGGAGCGCAAGTCCGCCTCGCGCAAGTCCGCATCGCGCAGATCCGCGCCGACAAGGCGCGCGCGGATGAGCACGGCGCCGCGCAGATTCGCCCCGCGCAGATCGGCGCCGGAAAGGTCGAGCCCGGAAAGATCAAGGCCAGACAAGTTTTCGCCTGCAAGCGAGCGCCCTTCGCGCACTGCGCGTTCCACCGTGGCCGTATCCATCACGAACCTCCCCCGTGTGCGGCCGATGGTATAGCGGTAGGGAGAGTTCGCCAAGGCTCGCCTGCGCTGCGCGAAGCCGCTAGAACGCGGCGGGATGGAAACGGCGGTTTGGATCGCAGTGCTGTTCGCGTCTGTGATCACGCACGAAGTCGCGCACGGCTGGGTGGCGGAACGCTTCGGCGATCCCACCGCCAGGCTCATGGGCCGGATCACGCTCAACCCGCTTGTGCACATCGATCCGATCGGCACGGTGCTTCTGCCGGCAGCGCTGTTGCTTCTGGGCGCGCCGTTTTTGTTCGGCTATGCGAAGCCTGTGCCGGTGGACTTCGCGCGGCTAAGCCCAATGCGGCTGGGGACGGCGCTCGTGGCCGCAGCCGGCCCGCTCGTCAACCTCGTATGGGCGCTTGCTGGCGCATGGCTCGTGGCGCACGGCCACATGCTTTGGGGCGAGCCGATGCTCACGCTCAATGCGTTGCTTTTCGTGTTCAACATGCTGCCGATCCCGCCGCTCGATGGCAGCAAACTCGTGGCTGCCATGCTTCCGGAGCGCTGGATGTGGCGCTGGTGGGCGTGGGAGCGCTATGGCCTCGTCGTCGTGTTCGCATTGCTGCTGCTGGGCGGCTTTGCGTGGGTGATGCGCGCGCTCGTGCGCCCGCTTGCGGAAGCATTGCTTGCGCTTGCAGGCGGATGAGGTTGGGGTAGGATCGCGGCCGGCGCAATCCGGCTTTATCCAGAGCGGTGGAGGGTCCAGGCCCGATGAAGCCGCGGCAACCGGCCGGAAGCTTCTTCCGGCGTCCGGTGCCAACGCCTGCCCCTCGCGTGAAGTAGGGGAACGATAAGGCTCGGGTTGCGGGCGCATAACACGGCTTGCGCATCGCGCGCTGCTTTGTTTCGCTCGCAGCCCCTGCTTGATGCGGGGGTTTCTTTTTGGTGGCTGGTTTGCGCACACCATCATCCGAGGAGAGCAACGATGGCTGAGCATCAGGGGCCTGCGCGGGCGTTGCGTTGCCGCGAGTGCGGCCAGGAGTACGAGATCGCGCCCGTGCATGTGTGCGAGTTCTGCTTCGGGCCGCTGGAAGTCGTTTACGATTATGACTGGATTCGCGCGCGCATCTCTAAGGACGCGATCGCCTCGCGGCCGCAGACGATGTGGCGCTATCGGGAGCTTTTGCCGATCGATGGCGAGCCTACCGTAGGGGTGCAAAACGGCTTTACGCCGCTGGTGCGCGCCGAGCGGCTTGCGCGCGCGCTGGGCGTGAAGGAGCTGTATGTGAAAAACGACGCAGTGTGCCACCCCACCTGGTCGTTCAAGGACCGCGTCGTCTCGGTTGCGCTTTCCAAGGCCGTCGAGTTCGGGTTCGATACGGTCGCTTGTGCTTCCACCGGCAACCTTGCGGGATCGGTGGCCGCGAACGCGGCGGCGGCGGGGCTGAGGGCGTTCGTGTTCATCCCGCACGATCTCGAGCAGGGCAAGGTCGTGGGCGCGGCGATCTACGGCGCGCAGGTGATCGGCATCGACGGCCCCTACGACAAGGTCAACCGGCTGTGCTCGGAGATCGCGGGCAGCTACGGCTGGGCGTTCGTCAACGTCAACATCCGGCCGTTTTACGCCGAGGGCTCGAAGACCTATGCGTTCGAGATCGCCGAGCAGCTCGGCTGGCGCGCCCCGCGGCATGTGGTCGTGCCGATGGCCTCGGGCTCTCTGCTTACGAAGATCCACAAGGGCTTCGTGGAGCTGGCCAAGTTGGGGCTCATCGAGGACGCCGAGGTCAAGCTCTATGGCGCGCAAGGGGCTGGGTGCGCGCCGATCGTCGAGGCGGTGCACCAGGGGCGCGATCTTATTCGGCCTGTGGCCGTGCCGAACACGATCGCGAAAAGCTTGGCGATCGGCGATCCCGCGGACGGCTTTTACGCCACGCGCGTGATTCGCGAAACCGGCGGCTGGGCCGAGGCGGCCAGCGATGAGGAGATCATCGAAGGCATCCGCTTGCTGGCCGAAACGGAAGGGATCTTCACCGAGACGGCGGGCGGCGTGACGGTGGCGGTGACGAAAAAGCTCATCGAAGCGGGGCGCATTCCGCGCGACGAGCCGATCGTCGTCTGCATCACCGGCAATGGGCTCAAGACGCTGGAGGCCGTGACCGACGCCGTGGGCCGGCCGCCCGTGATCAAGCCGAACCTTGCGTCGTTCGACGCGCTCTACGAAAAACTCGAGGCGGCGCGCAAGGCCGCGTAGGACAAGGAGGCGACAATGGCAGTGAAAGTGCGTATCCCGACCCCGCTGCGGCGGTTGACCGGCGGCAAGGATGTCGTCGAGGTCGAGGCAAGCACGATCGGCGAGATGCTCGATGCGCTGGAGGCGGCGTATCCCGGCATCAAGGAGCGCATTTGCGACGAGCGCGGCGAGTTGCGCCGGTTCGTCAATGTGTATCTGAACGACGAGGACGTGCGCTTCATGCAGGGCAAGGATACGCCCGTCAAGGACGGCGACGAGGTGTCGATCGTGCCCGCGATCGCCGGCGGCTAGGAGGTCGCAATGCAGCCGGATGTGATCAGACTGCGCGCGTATCTCACCTTCACGCGCGAGAACGTCACGAAACCGATCATCTGGGAGCTGATCAAGACCTTTGATGTCGTCGTCAACATCCGCACCGCCGAGGTCAAGGACGGCATGGGGCTGATGGCGCTTGAGATCGACGGAAAGCCTGAAACCGTCGAAAAGGCGGTGGCGTGGCTGGAGTCGAAAGGCGTGCGCGTGGAACCGATTGAACAGAGCGTCGTGGCCGGCTAATATACGCCATACATCCGTAGAAAACGGATAAAACACAGAAAAAGAGGTGTAAAATGGGCATTCGGCCGGATATCACGCACACCACCGGCGGCACGCCGCTTGTTCGGCTTCGCCGGCTCACCGAAGGGCTTGGTGCCGAGGTGCTGGCCAAGCTCGAGTTCTTCAACCCGCTGAACTCGGTGAAGGATCGGATTGGCGTGGCGATGATCGATGCCGCCGAGCGCGACGGCAAGCTCAAGCCCGGCGGCGTGATCCTTGAGCCGACGAGCGGCAACACCGGCATTGCGCTGGCGTTCGTGGCGCGCGCGCGGGGCTATCGCTGCATCCTCACGATGCCGGAGAGCATGAGCATGGAGCGCAGGAAGCTGCTTCGCTTCCTAGGCGCGGAGCTGGTGTTGACGCCGGCGGAGCTTGGCATGCGCGGCGCGATCGAAAAGGCCTATGAGATCGCCTCCGAGCGCGATGATGTGTTCATGCCGCAGCAGTTTGAGAACCCCGCCAACCCTGAGATCCATCGCCGCACCACCGCGGAGGAGATTTGGCGGGATACCGACGGCGATGTGGATGCGATCGTGGCTGGCGTTGGCACCGGCGGCACGATCACCGGCGTGGCCGAGGTGATCAAGCAGCGCAATCCGAACTTCAAGGCGATCGCGGTGGAGCCGGCGGATTCGCCAGTGATCTCCGGCGGCAAGCCTGGTCCGCACAAGATTCAGGGGATTGGCGCGGGCTTCATCCCGAAGAACCTCAATGTGGATATCTTGGACGGCGTGGAGCAGGTGACGAACGAAGAAGCGTTTGCGATGGCGAGAAGGCTTGCGAAGGAGGAAGGCATTCCCGGCGGGATCAGCAGCGGCGCGGCGGTGGCGGCGGCGCTGCGCGTGGCCGCGCGGCCCGAGTTCCGGGGCAAGCGCATCGTCGTCGTGATCCCTTCGATGGCCGAGCGGTATCTGACGACCGAGCTGTTCAAGGGGTTGGAGGTCTAGCGTGAACTTCACCGAGGAGCAGATCGAGCGCTATTCGCGGCACATCATCCTGCCCGAGGTCGGCCCGGAGGGGCAGGCGAAGCTTTTGGACTCGAAAGTGCTCGTCGTGGGCGCAGGGGGGCTGGGAAGCCCCACGATCCTGTATCTCGCGGCGGCCGGCGTAGGCACGAT
>CAZTLD010000109.1:0-4313 GCA_964614395.1 uncultured Zetaproteobacteria bacterium | reverse complement strand
GGTGGGCGTGCATCCGAACCGCGGCGCGGAGCCGAACTCGGGCTTTTTCTACCTTGGGCGCATGCTCGGCGCGCATGCATGGGGTTTTTCGTTCGGCTATCTCCCGCTTTTCGACTTGCGCGCGCGCTGGCCCACGCTCGGCGCGGGCGAGGCACGATTGACGGCCGAGCTTGCAAGCCTCGCTCTCATTCACGCCCCATCCAGCCGCTGGGCGTGGGCGCTGAGTTTGGACGGCTGGCGCAGCAAGGTGGAGCTCGTGCACGGCGGGGCGGCGCTTGCGGCGCGCAACTGGGCCGCAGGCGGAAGCGTGGCGCTGCTTTGGCGGCCGCGCCCCGATCTTTCCTTCGGCATGCAGTATCGCCGCACGCCGAGGCTCAAACTCAGCGCGGGCGCGCAGCAAGCGTCGGTGAAGCTTCCGGACATCCTGCGCGTGGGCGCCTCAGGCTGGAGCGGAGAGCGGCTGCGCTGGGCGGTGGATCTGGAGTGGCAGCGCTGGTCGCAGCTGGATGACCTTTCCATTCGGCCGGCAAGCCCGCGCCCGCTGCGGCTTAAGGACACATGGTCCGTGATGGCGGGCGTGGCCTATGCGTTCCGGATGGGCGCGGAATACCGCTTCGGCTACGCCTACGAGCCGGCGGCAAGCCCGAGCGACTGGGATCCGCTCGTGCCGGACCAGCCTGGGCATCGGCTGTCCATCGGCATTGGCGGGCGGGCGCTCACGCTGGATTGGGATTTCGCGTTCACCTACGGCTGGTATCCCAAGCGCGGGGTCACGGGCAGCTATCCCGGCACGTTGCGCGATCGCCGGATCGCGTTCGTGATGTCGTTGGGGAAGGCGTTTTGAAGCACGAGCCGCTTGCGCACCGGCTGCGCCCGAAGACATTGGACGAGGTGGTCGGGCAGCGCCACCTCGTCGCGCCCGAGGCGTGGTTTGCGCGCATGGTGCGCGAAGGGCGCGTGGTCTCCTGCATCTTCTGGGGGCCGCCCGGCACGGGCAAAACGACGCTGGCGCGCATCATGAGCGAGGCGGCGGGCCTTCCGATGGCGGCGCTTTCGGCCGTAAGCGCAGGCAAGAAAGAGGTGCAGGCGGTGATCGAGCGCGCAAAAGCCGAGGGCCGGCCGTGGGTGCTGTTTCTCGACGAGATCCATCGCTTTAACAAGGCGCAGCAGGACGTGCTCTTGCCGTATGTGGAAGAAGGCACGATCGTGCTGGTGGGCGCGACGACGGAAAATCCGTCGTTTGCGCTCAACGATGCGCTGCTCTCCCGCTGCCGGGTGGTCGTGCTCAAGCCTTTGTCGGCGCAGGACGTCGAGGTCGTGATCCGGCGCGGCGTGAAGTTCTTGCAGCAGGAGGCGCCCTCGTTCGATCTTGAGGACGAGGCCGTGCGCTGGCTTGCCGAGATGGCGCAGGGCGATGCGCGCTATGCGCTCAACGGGCTGGAGGCGCTGTTCGCCGCCGATCCGAATCGGCGCTGGACGAAGGAGGAGGCCGCGCGCCAGTGGATGCAGCGCGCGCCCCGCTACGACCGTGCGGGCGAGATGCACTACGATCTCATCTCGGCCTTGCACAAGTCGGTGCGCGACTCCGATCCGGACGCGGCGCTCTACTGGCTTGCGCGCATGCTCGAGGCCGGCGAAGACCCCCTTTACATCGCCCGCCGCCTGATCCGTATGAGCACGGAAGACATAGGGCTTGCCGATCCCGAGGCGCTTCAAGTGGCGCTGGCCGCGCACCGGATGTATGAAATCCTCGGCTCGCCCGAAGGGGAACAGGGGCTTTTCATGGCCGCGGTGTATCTGGCGCTGGCGCCGAAGAGCAACGCGGTGTACCGCGCCGAGACCGCGGCGCGGGCGCTTGCGCGCGAAACGGCCGCCGCCGAAGTGCCGCTGCACTTGCGCAACGCGCCCACGCCGCTCATGCGCAAGCTCGGCTACGGGCGAGGCTATCGGTATGCGCACGACGAGCCGGATGCGGTGGTGGCGCAGCGGCACTTCCCCGAAGGGGTGCCGGAGCGGCGCTTTTACGAGCCCACCGGGCGCGGCTTTGAAAAGACGCTGGCGGCGCGCATCCAGTGGCTGGCCGAGCGGCGCGCGGCCAAGGAGAAGAAGCGGTGAACACCTGGCTTGCGGTGGCGCTGGGCGGCGCGGTTGGGGCGCTTCTGCGCTGGCAGCTTTCCGGCTGGGTGCAGCAGCGGGCATGGGGCGCGTTTCCGTGGGGGACGCTTGCGGTGAACGTGTTGGGAAGCTTCCTTTTGGGCTTTTTGTTCGTCTGGTTCTTGGAGCGATCCACGGCCAGCGAGGCCGTGCGGATGGGGTTCACCGTGGGCTTTCTCGGGGCGCTGACCACATTTTCCACCTTTTCGCTGGAAACGATGCGGCTCATCGAGGAGCAGGCGTGGCTGCTGGCCTGCGCGAATGTGCTGGCGCAGGTGCTGTTGGGGCTTTTCGGGGTGTGGCTGGGCGTGCGCGTGGCGCGCTTGATCTAGCCTAGTTCGGCCTCGGCGCGGCGCAGATCCTCGGGCGTGTCGATCCCGCATGCGCGCCAGGGGCCTTGGACGACCGCAATCGCAAAGCCGTGCTCGAGCGCCCGCAGCTGCTCAAGCCTTTCCGCGCGTTCAAGCGGCGTGGGCGCAAGCTTCGGGTATTGCAGCAAGAACGCGCGCCGATAGGCGTAGATCCCGAGGTGATGGTAAGCGCCTGTTGGGTCTTCGTGCGGGATCGGCGCGCGGCTGAAGTAGAGCGCGCGGCCGTGTCGATCGCAGACCACCTTCACCGCATGCGGATCGCGCCAGAGCGCTTCGTTTTCGAACGGCGCAGCGAGCGTCGCCATCACGAGCGCCTCATCGCGCTTGAGCGGCTCGACGACCGCACGGATCGCCTCGGGCGCGATCAGCGGCTCATCCCCCTGCACGTTGACGATGATGTCCTCATCGCGCGCGGCGAAGGCTTCGGCGAGCCTGGATGTGCCGTTCGGATGATCGGCGCGGGTGTAGGCGACCTCGGCGCCGTGCGCGCGGGCAAGCTCGGCGATCGGCTCGTCGGCCGTGGCGACGACCACCGGCCCCAGCGCCGCTTTTTGCGCCTGCGCGATCGTGCGCGCCAAGACCGGCTTACCCTTGAGCGGCGCAAGCAGCTTGTTCGGAAAGCGCGTGGAGGCAAGCCGCGCCGGGATGCCGATCGCGATCTTCATGCGCGCGCGATTTCCTCCCATGTGGCCGTGGCCGCGCCCACCTTGCCGACGACGATGCCGGCCGCCTTGTTGGCGAGGCGCGCGGCTTCCAGCGGCGGAAGCTCCTTTTCGGCGATCGCGGCGGCGAGCACCGCGATCACGGTGTCGCCCGCGCCGGTGACATCGAACACCTCCCGCGCTTCGGTGGGGATGTGGTGGAGGCTGTTTCCGTCGAACAGCGTCATGCCGCGCTCGGCGCGCGTGATCAGCGCGATCCCCAGATCGAGCTGATCGAAAAGCGCGTGGGCCAGCTGCTCGGCATGGGCGTCGTCGTTTTTCGCGGCAAGCCCCGTCATCGCTGCGGCTTCCGCAAGGTTGGGGGTGGCTGCGAACGCCCCGCGATAGGCGCGCGCATGCGGCGGGAACGGATCCACGAACACTGGGATCTTGCGGGCGCTTCGGATGATGTCTTCGATGAACGCGGGGGTGAGCATGCCTTTGCCGTAGTCGGAGAGGATCACGGCGCGGGCTTGCGGAAGCAGCGCCTCCAGCACGATGCGGTGGTGCGCATGCGTTTCCGGGCGCACGGGCTCGGTCCACTCGTGATCGATGCGCACCACTTGTTGATGCCGCGCGATCACGCGCGTTTTCACCGGCGTGGGGCGGCCGTTGCGCTTCGTGATCACGCCGGAAGCATCGGCTCCCAACTCCTCAAGCCGCTGGCAGGCCCATCGGCCCGGCTCGTCGTCGCCGACCACGCCCACCATCGCGCAGTCCACGCCCAGCGCGCGGAGATTCCGCACCACGTTCGCTGAGCCGCCAAGCCGCCGGTCGGTGCGCTGCACCTCCACCACCGGCACCGGCGCTTCCGGCGAGATGCGCCGCACATCGCCCCAGATGTATTCGTCCACGATGATGTCGCCCACGACGATGATCATGCGCCCTCCGTAGGCCGCGAACGCTAGCGCGATGCGCTTGGTTTGCACCGGCGGCAGCATCGCGCCGATGCCGGTGCTCGATCGCTATGTGCTGCGGCTGTGGTTGCGCCCCACGCTCGGATTTTTGCTGCTCGTGCTCGTCGTGTTGCTCGCAGGGCGCGTGCTGCGCGCGCTGGAATATGTGGCGACGAAGGGGCTGTCGTGGG
>CAZTLD010000108.1:0-4381 GCA_964614395.1 uncultured Zetaproteobacteria bacterium | reverse complement strand
TCACGCCTTGCAGCCAACGCACGCACAGCCAACGCGCCGCGCCCGTCGCCTTCAGCGCCGCTGCAAGCAGCATCGCGCCCAAGAGAAAGAACACCGCTGGATGGGCAAAGCCGGAGAAGGCCTCCTTGGCCGGCAAGATCCCCGAAGCGGGTAGCGCCCCCAGCACGAACAGCGACGCGACAGGCAACGGCACAAGCCGCGTCGCCCACAAAAGCCCCGCCAACCCGAACAGCACCCACGCCCGCCAGATCGCCGCGGGCACCTCCGGGGGCGCAGTTCTGCCCAGCATCCATGCGACCACGAGCAACGCAAGCAGCGCCGCCAAAGGCCAGCCGCGGCTCCAAGCAAGGCGGACGAGGGGGCCCCGCCGTATCTGTGCCCGTCCGTTCTCATGCTGCACGCGCAAGCTGCGGCGAAGCGCTTCCGCGATCCCCTGCCAGCGCCGGCCCAGAATGCTTTCTTGCCAGCGCTCCGCCAATGTGGGGCGTCGGCCGAGAAAGGCGCGGCTTTCCATCGGGGTCAGCACCCGCCCCATCGCGCGCCAGCGCGCGATCGGCATCGGCGTGCGCGCAAGGCGCGCATACCAGTGCCGGGCGGCCTGTTCCATCGTGTCCAGCGCGGGGGGGCGAGCCTCGGCAAGCGGTGTTTCGGGAAGCGGACGCAGCGGCACCAAAAGCGGCACGATCCCCTCACTCACCAGCGCATCGATGCCGGCTTGGGTTTGCCCCACGGGCTCCGCGCCGACGATCAGTTGGCTTGCCACCGAACCGGCTCGGAACACGCGCCGGGCATGCCTGAGCGCCCGCCAGATCGCTTCCTGCCCCCCATGCGCTGCCTTGCCGGGGCACAGGCGGGCGAAGACTTCCCGATCAAACGCCTCAAGATTGCACACGAACATGTCGGCGCCCGCCGCGTAGATCGCATCAATCGCCGAAAGGTCTTCGGGAGCCGTCGCCTCCACCGCCAGCTGCCGATGCCCGAGATGGCGGCGCAAAAGCGCGATCACCGGCGCAAGCCGCCCCAGCCCCCGATCCGGCTCCGGCGAAAAGCCAGCGTATAGCAGCACCGTATCCACCTCGCGCTCGGCCAGCGCCGCATGCAACGCTTCCACCAGATCCAGCGCCGGCCTAAGCGGCGGCTCGGCGGCGTTGAGTGGGGAGTCGTAAGCGCAGAACTGGCATGCAAGCCTTCGCTCCCGCGCAAAGAACCCGCACCCCAAGAACGGATGCAACACCAGCAGCCGATCGTGCAACGCGGCAAAGCTCCCCATCCGCGCCCCGCTTCGGGTTCTGCGGGTGGCAAACCGCGGCGCCGGCACAAGCCGCACCGGCAGCCGCGCCTCGCCCCAAACGAGCTCTCCGCAGGCATCCTCTTCATCAATGCGCAGCGCAATCGGGCTTTGCGCGCAAAACGGCATCCCGACCGGCACCGTGCACCAGTGCCCGGTGGGCAGGCGCAGGTCAATCACGGTCTCCACCGCATTCGCCATCGAGATCCACCGGCTGGGTGTACGCAGCGGATGCGCAAGCCGCACGCCGAAGCTGGTGAGCGCAAGCTTCGTCCGCCCCGGATTGGCGAACGGATGCGCGGACTCAGCGCCTTCTTTCAACCACAATCCGCCAGCGCCCATCGGGCAACTTCTCGCGCGCGAGCACCTTCTGCCCTTCGTCTTCCAGCGAGCGCGGCACATTCGCAATCGGCTCGCCGTCATCCAAGATCACGGCAAGGTGTGCGCCCACCGGAAGCGTGGCCAGCCGCACCTTCGTTTTGACGAAGTTCATCGGGCAGGCCACGCCGGTGAGATCCAGCACCGGAAGCGCTTCCTCATCCCGGGATGCTTCCGTGGTAGAGCTTTCCGTTTCGCGCACTGGCGCAAAGCGCCGTGCGGCAAGCTCCACCCACGCGGCCACCGCCTGCGCCCAGCCATGCAGCGCCTCCGGCGTGGATGCGCCTGCTTTGGCCAGCACCTCGGCCGCGCGCTGGACCACCTCGGCGTCCTGCGCCCAAGCGCTCAACACGCGCGCCACGCGCGGCGGATCGCCTTCCTCTTCGCCCGCCTGGATCAGAAACGCACTTGCCGCAGCCTCCGCCGCGCGCTCAAGGGCACTGCGCGCGTCGTCCCAGAACATCGCATCCAGATGCGCGCGCGCAAGCAAAAGCTCATACTGGGCTTCGGCGATGCGAGCATCGGTCATCCCCACGACCGCCGCCGCGCACTCGCCCGGCTTGTTCTCCTTCGTCGAGAAGGCCTCAGCCTTCCCCCAGTCCTGCACCAGCGCCTCAAGCTCTTCGTCCTTCACTTCCGCAAGCGGCGCAAGCCGCGCGTTGATCGCTTCGACACCAGTGCGCTGCACCCAGTCCCGGAACGATTCATGCGCCGCGCCTTCGTTGCGGTAGGCGTCAAGCAACTGCGCCACGGCCTCGGGCGCGCGCTTCGCGGGCACCGGTATCGTCATCATGCCGAAGCCTTCGCCGGCCTTGCCCGAGCCGCCGAGGTGCAGCTGATAATGCGGCACGGCCCGCCCCCGCACCTTGCGCGCCAGCCCATGCAGCCCGATGTCGGCCACATGGTGCTGCCCGCAGCTGTGCTGGCAGCCGGAAACCTTCACGCTGATCCCGGAAAGCCGAGGATCTCCGGCACGCGCCTCAAGCTCCGGCTGAAGCGCAGCCACAAGATCGCGGCTGGTCGTGATCGCAAGCCGGCAGGAAGACGCCCCCGGGCAGACCACTGGATCGGCCAAGCCCCGAGCGCCGCCCACGCGCAGCCCAAGCGTTTCCAGCCCCTCTTTCACCGAAGCGAGCGCCTCCTCGGGCACATCCAGAAGCACAAGCCCCTGCTCCTGGGTCGTTTGCAGCTCCTTGATCCCGAAGCGTGCGCAAAGTGTGGCGATCCCTTCGCACTGCGCCGGCGTAAGATCCCCGCGGAACAAGTGCAGAAACACCGCCCAGCGCCCGTCCGGCTGGCGCACCGCATCCACGGGTGCCCGAGGCGGCTCGCCTTTGGGCTTATGCCACGCAATCCCACTCAGCCTTCCATTGGGCTTGGCGTACACATGCGCAATCGCCGCCTTCTGGCGCTGATACTCGGCCAAAAATCCCTCTTCCCCAAGCCGCTCGGCGACATACTTCATCCGCGCGCGGGCGCGGCGCTTGCGGTCGGAGAAGAAGAAGTGGATACGCATCAGCGCCTCGCCCACCCACAGGATCTGATCTTGCGGGATCCATTCCTCCACGCGGATCGCACCACGCGGCTGCGTGGACAAGCCGCCCGCAGCCCAGACGGCGAACCCGGGCTTGCCGTCCTTTTCGGTGGCGACAAAGCCGATGTCGTGCATCCCGGCGCGCGCACAGTCCGCCTCACACCCCGAAAAACACACCTTGAACTTGCGCGGAAACTGCTGCGTGAGCGGATGGCGCAGGAAGTGCTCGGCGAACACGCGCGCATGCACCGAAACATCGGCGCGCTGAGCCGGGCAGCGGCCAGCGAGAAAGCAGCTTGTGACATTCCTCACCGTGTTGCCGCAAGCCTCGCGCGTCGTCAGCCCCACCTCGGCAAGCCGCCAGAGGATCTTCGGCGTATCCTTCAAGTCCACGAAATGGATCTGCATGTCTTGCCGGGTGGTGATGTGCACGAGCTTCGGCGCGCCAAGCCTACCCCCATACGCGTCACACACCTCGCCGATCACGCGCAACTGCTCGGGCGTGAGCCTCCCCGCGGGCAGCTTGATGCGCACCATCTGCACGCCTTCCTGGCGCTGGCCGTAAATCCCCATCTGCAAGCGAAACGGCGTAAACCGCGCCTCGCTCATCTCCCCGCGCAGATAGGCGGAAAGCCCCGCTTCGTATTCCTTGATGTCGCGCGGATCGGCAAAGCGAAAACTCATGCGCCATCCCCTGCCTGCCATTCGCAAGCCTGCTCTTCGTAGGCGACAAGCTCCCGAATCGTGGCCTTCGGCCCGCACAAGGGGCATGCCGGATCCTTGCGCAAGCGGAGCTTGCGCCACTCCATGCGCAGCGCATCAAAGGTCATCAGCCACCCCGAAAGCGATTCGCCAATGCCCAGAAGCTCCTTGAGCGCCTCCACGGCTTGCATCGTGCCCACGGCACCCGCAAGCGCCCCCAAAATCCCCGCCTCCGAGCAGCTCGGCACGAGCCCCGCCGGCGGCGGCTCCGGATACAAGCAGCGGTAGCACGGCCCTTCGGGATCCTGATGCGGCTTGAAAGTGGCAAGCTGCCCCTCGAAGCGGAACATCGCCGCGGACACAAGCGGTTTCTTTTCAAAGAAGCACGCATCGTTGACGAGAAAGCGCGTCGGAAAATTGTCGCAGCCATCGAGGACTAGGTCGTAGTCGCGGATGATCTCGCGCGCGTTTTCCACCGT
>CAZTLD010000107.1:0-4402 GCA_964614395.1 uncultured Zetaproteobacteria bacterium | reverse complement strand
CAATGAAGTTGCCGATCACGAGGTTGATCACAAGGTAGCCTGCTGCGACGACCAATGCATGCCAGCCGGAGAGCGCCACCCACGCGAGCAACACCGGAGGCGCGGCGGCGATGAACGAGCCGATGTTCGGCACGAAGTTCAGAAGAAACGCAACAATCCCCCACAACATCGCGTAGTCCACACCCACCGCCCATAAAAGCAACGCAGCGAGCAGCCCCGTAGCCAGGCTCACCAGCGTCTTGACGACGAGATAGCTGTGGATGCCGGAAAGCGCGCGCTCCACGCGCGCGCGATCCGGGGCGTGCTCCCCCATGTGCGCCCATTTGTGGGGAAGCGATGCAAACTCAAAAAGCAGAAACACGACGGTGAGGACGATCATGAAGGCGCTCGCGAGCACCCCGCCCAAACCCGTAAGCGCCTGCGCGACGAACGAAAGCGCCGCCGCCGGATCGAACTGGTCCCGAAGCATCTGCGGATCGGCCACGATGCCCCACGAGGCCAACACTCCTAAGAAATGATCAAGCTGCGCGCGCAATCCCGCCTCATACTGCGGAAGCTTGCGCGAAAGATCAGCCGCCGCGCGACCTATCGCCACCCCGAGGCCCGAGAGCGCCCCCAACAGAGCCGTGGCGATCACGGCAATCGCCGCTGGAATCGGCACGCCGTGCCGGCGCAGCCAGAGCATCGCCGGCAACACCGCGATCGCGATGAAAAGCGCGAGCAAAAAAGGCGCAAGCAGCGCTTTGGCCGCCTTCATGCCGGCGACCACGATCACGAACGCCGCTGCCACTATAAGCCCGCGCATCGCCACTGGCGAGCATTGCAGGCGCCATCAAAAAAGCAAGCGGCGGAAAGCCGTTCCGCCGCTTGCCGAAGCGCGAAAGCGCCTACTTTTCGTTCTTCGCGGTATTGATGCCGAACGGCAGATACAGCGGGCAGAACCGAATCAGCGCCGTGCCGAATAGCACCGCGCCGATCACGATCAGCACCCAAGCCGCCGTCGTGCCCAATGCGATCTGACCCAGCAGGCCAAGCACGCCCACCACGGCCAGAATCACACCCAACACCATCCGCACGATCCGATCCACGCCACCCACATTCTTCATCGCCCACCTCCTTCTTCGTGGCTTCACCAAATATATTAGGTCTTCATGATGCGATTATCAATGAACGGTGCCGTCTGGAAAAACAGAGGCCCGTCAGGCTTCGGTGGCGCCGGATGCTTGCGCCGCGTGCGCGCGCCGCTTGCGCGCAGCCTCGGCGAAGATGCGCAAGAGATCCTCGGTGTCCTCCCAGCCGATGCAGGCGTCGGTGACGCTCACGCCATACGCCAATGGCTTGCCGGGCACGATGTCCTGCCGGCCTGGATGGATGTTGCTTTCCACCATCAGGCCCATGATGCGCCGGTTGCCGGCGGCAACTTGCCCTGCGACGTCGTAGCCGACTTCGATCTGGCGCTCGTGCTGCTTGCGGCTGTTGCCGTGGCTGCAGTCGATCATGATGCCGGTTTGGATGCCCGCGGCGGTGAGCAACTGCGCGGCTGCGGCCACACTTTCCGCATCGTAGTTGGGCCTGCGCCCGCCGCGCAGGATCAGGTGGCAGTCCTGATTGCCGCTGGTGGAAAAGATCGCCACATGCCCGGCCTTCGTAAGCGACAAGAACACATGCGGATGGCTCGCTGCGCGAATCGCGTCCACCGCGATTTGCACGTCGCCGTCGGTGCCGTTTTTGAAACCAACAGGACAGGAAAGGCCGCTTGCAAGCTCCCTGTGGCCTTGGGATTCGGTCGTGCGCGCGCCGATCGCGCCCCAGCTCACCAGATCGGCGAAGTATTGCGGCGTGATGAGATCCAGAAACTCGTGCGCGGCCGGCACCCCGAGGTTGTTGATCGCCAAAAGCGTCTGGCGGGCGATCCTGAGCCCCTTGTTGATATCGAAGCTTCCGTCCAGATCCGGATCGTTCACCAACCCCTTCCAGCCGATCGTCGTGCGCGGCTTTTCAAAATAAACGCGCATCACGATCTCCAAATCCGCGGCAAGCTCCTTGCGCACGCGTGCAAGCCTGGAGGCATAGTCCAGCGCCGCCTCCGGATCGTGGATCGAGCAGGGGCCGACGATCACGAGCAAACGATCGTCCCGTCCGTGGATGATCTCGGCGATCCGCTGGCGGGTGGTGAACACGAGGCGCGCGGCCTGTTCCGTGATCGGAAACTCTTCGTGCACCACGACCGGCGGGATCACCTCCCGCACCTCGCGGATGCGCAGATCGTCGGTCGGATACTGCGGATAGGGGTTCGGCATGCGCGTTCGTCCTCCGGCGCGCATTCTCGCGCAAAGGCCGCCAAGAAACAAATCCGATTGCCCCCGACGGCGCACGCTGCAAGCCTTGGGATCAGCGCCGGGGTGGCGGAAGCGGTAGACGCAGGGGACTTAAAATCCCCAGGGGCGAAGCCCCGTGCGGGTTCGAGTCCCGCCCCCGGCACCAGGTGTAGGACGCCGAATGAGCAAACAGCAAACCGCGTTTGTCTGTCAAGCCTGCGGTTCGGTGCAGCGCAAGTGGCTCGGCCGCTGCCCGGACTGCGGTGCGTGGAACGCATTGGTTGAAGAGCGGCTCGCCCCGAAGCCCAGTCGCGCTGCGAAGGCAAGCCCCCAGCCGCAGCCGATCACGGAGATCGCGCCCTCAGACATCCAGCGACTGAGCACGGGGATCGAAGAGCTGGATGCCGTGCTCGGTGGCGGGATCGTGCCCTCCTCGGCGATTCTCGTCGGCGGAGACCCCGGCGTGGGCAAGTCCACGCTGCTGTTGCAGGCGGCGGCCAACATCGCCCGCCAAGGCGCAAAAGTGCTGTATGCCACAGGCGAAGAGTCGGCCGCGCAAATCCAGATGCGCGCAGAGCGCATCGGCGCGCTGGCCGAGGATCTTCACGTGCTCGCCGAAACCGAGGCCGAGGCGATCGCCGCCGCGGCCGAGGCGATGCGTCCCAAGCTTGTGATCGTCGACTCCATCCAGACGATGCGGGTGGAGGAGCTTGCGAGCTCCCCGGGGTCGGTGGCGCAGGTGCGCGAGTGCGCGGCGCGCTTTTGCGCGCTGGCCAAACGCAGCGACAGCGCCGTCGTGCTCGTCGGGCATGTGACAAAGGAAGGGGCGATCGCCGGTCCTCGCGTCGTCGAGCACCTTGTGGACGCGGTGCTTTACTTTGAAGGCGAGCGCGGCTACGCGCATCGCATCTTGCGCGCGGTGAAAAACCGCTTCGGCCCCGCAGGCGAGGTCGGCGTGTTTGAAATGACCGATCAAGGCCTGGTCGGCGTGCGCGAGGCCTCGCAGCTCTTTCTCGCCGAGCGCGCCGCAGGCGAGCCGGGATCGGTGGTCTATGCCGCGATCGAAGGCACGCGTCCGCTCTTGGTGGAGCTGCAAGCGCTGGTGGCGCCCACGGTGTATGCGACGCCACGGCGCGCGACGGTGGGGCTGGACGCCAACCGCGCGGCGATGATCGCCGCGGTGCTTGAGCGGCGGCTCGGCGCGCCGCTTGCCGGTATGGACCTCTACCTCAACGCGGTGGGGGGCTTGCGCCTTCTGGAGCCGGCGGCGGACCTGCCTGCGGCGCTGGCGATGCTGTCCGCCGCGCTCGATGTCCCGCTTCCCGAGGACACCTGCGCGTTCGGCGAACTGGGGCTTGCCGGGGAGTTGAGACCCGTCTCGCGCCCGGAAGCGCGCGTGCGCGAGGCGATCCGCATGGGGTTTCGCCGCATCGTGCTGCCGCGCGGCAACCTCGAGCGCGCGCAAAAGGGCGTGCGCGCCTCTCCGCCGCCCGTGTGGATCGCAGCCGCCACCCTTGCCGAGGCATGGCGGGCGCTTTCGGCTGCGCAGGGCTCGCCTTCCGGCTAGCCTTCGCTTCGGCCCATGAACGCGCTCGACTACTTGATCCTTCTGATCCTCGGGCTTTCCGCAGCGCTGTCGTTGTGGCGCGGGTTCGTGCGCGAGGTGATCTCGCTTCTGGGGCTGGTGGCGGCGTTTTGGATCGCCAGTCGCGCCTCGCCGATCGCAGCCGATTGGTTCAGCCACTGGATCCGCTTTCAGCCGCTTGCGGAGCTTGCAGGCTTCGTGTTCGTGTTCGTGCTCGTGAGCTTCGCCGCAGGGCTCATCGGGGCGCTCGCGGGCAAGCTTGTGGATGCCGCGCATCTGACCGCCACCGACCGGATGCTTGGGATGCTGTTTGGGCTTGTGCGCGGCGCGCTTTTGGTGGGGCTGGCGTTTCTCGCCTACACTTCGGTGGTGAGCCAAGAGCCAAGCTGGATGCGCGCTAGCAGGCTTGCCCCCTACGGCAAGGCGATCGGCGCATGGATCGGAGGGCTGATCCCAGCAGGCTTCCCGCTTTCGCGTCAGCCTGCGGACGTGCCGGAGC
>CAZTLD010000106.1:0-4448 GCA_964614395.1 uncultured Zetaproteobacteria bacterium | reverse complement strand
GCGTTTTGGCCTGATCGGTGCAGGGATTTTTCCGCGTATTTCCTCGGCGGCGTGCGGGTGTTGGACCTGCAAAATCGCGTGCTGTGCGAGGAAGGCTGGCGGATGATGCCGCCGATGCGAAGCATGCCGTGGCCGCGGCTTGTGGCTCAGGCGGTGGCCGAGAATGCGCCGCAGTTCGCTTATACCGCTTCGATGTTTTCGCGACGCAACGCGCGCGTCGTCGTGGCGCCGCTAGAGGTGGGCGGAAGGATTCAAGCCGTCGTGGTGCTTGCGCACAGCACCGCGGACATTGCGGCAATGTTTCGCTTGCTGTTTGCGCTCGGCGCAGTGATCGCGCTCGCCTCGATGCTGCTCATTGCCGTGGCCGGCTATGCGCTCGCCAAGCGGGCGCTTCGGCCGCTGGATGCGATCCGGCGCACCGCGATGGCCGTGGCCGCAGGCGACCTCAGCCGGCGGGTGGAGATCGGCGCGCGCGGCGAGGACGACGAGATCCGCCAGCTTGTGCGCGCGCTGCACACGATGTTCGATCGCTTGGAGCAGGCCTTTCAGGCGCAAAAGCGCTTTACGGCCGATGCCTCGCACGAGCTGCGCCTGCCTTTGACGATCCTGCGCGGCGAGGTGGAGTACGCGCTTAGAAGGCCCCGCTCGCCGGAGGAATACCGCAAGGCGCTGCAGTCGCAATTGGAGATCCTCGCTGAGCTGGAGCAGCTCGTCGAGGATTTGCTGACTTTGGCGCGTGCCGATGCGCACGAGCTGGAGGTGGCGCAGGAGACGGTGGATTTGGCCCTTCTGTTGCGCGAGGTCGCGCAGGATCTGCTGCCGCTTTTTGCGAAGAAGAAAATCGAGCTTGAGCTGGATGTGGACGAGGAGCTGGAGATCGTGGGCGATGAGCGGGCGCTGATGCGCGTGTTCCGCAATCTGCTGCACAACGCCTACAAGTACGCACCGGAGGGTACGCGGGTGCGTGTGCGCGCCCATCGCGAGGGCGCGTGGGCTGTGGTTTTCGTGGAGGACCAAGGGCCAGGGGTGCCGGAGGAGGCGCTAAAGCACATTTTTGACCGCTTCTACCGCGTGGACGGCTCGCGCGCGAAGACGACCGGCGGCTTCGGCCTTGGCCTTGCGATCTGCAAAGAGATCGTCTCCGCCCACGGCGGCGAGATTCGTGCCGAAAACATCCCCGAAGGCGGGATGCGGTTTATCGTGCGTTTGCCGGCGGCCGCCTGAAAGCGAGCGGGAGGAGGAGGATGGAAACGCTTTCCGGACGCAGGGTGCAGATGCGCGCGCAAGATGCGGCGCCCGCCCGCACCGACGCCGAGGCCTGGCAGCAGCTTCTGCGCGCGCGGGGGCTTGCGCCGGATTCCCGTTTTTTCCGCCCGAGGCTTGCGGATCTTCCGGATCCGGCGGGGCTGCGCGATGCGCTGCGTGCGGCGGAAAGGATCGCCGATGCGGTCGTTCGCGGCGAGCCGATCCATGTGTTCGGCGACTTCGACTGCGACGGCGTTGCCGGCACCGCGCTACTCGTGCAGGCGCTCATGGATTTGGGCGCGCGGGTGTCGTGGAGCGTGCCGGATCGCAGCGCCGATGGCCACGGCATCCCCACCGAGGCCGTGCTGGAAGCTGTGGCCTCCGGCGCGCGCGTAGGGATCGCCGTGGACACGGGAAGCGCCGCTCACGAGGCGGCGCAGGCGGCCTCAAGCTCCGGCATGGATCTGATCGTCTGCGATCACCATGCGGTCTCGGATCTGCCGCGCGTATATGCGCTGGTCAATCCGGCGCGGGACGATTGCGGGTTTGCCGATCGGGTGCTGTGCGGCACGGGGGTGGCATTTTTCGTGCTCATGGCCGTGGTGCGCCTGTTGCGGGAAAAAGGCCATGACTCTGCTCAGGCGCTTGATCTGCGCCCGCTTTTGCCGCTTGTGGCCTTGGCCACGGTCGCCGATGTGATGCCGCTCGTGGGTGTCAACCGTATCCTCGTGGCGCGGGGGCTGGTGTGGGCGCGGCATGTGCGCCCGGTGGGGGTGGCGGCGCTGGCCGCGAGCGCCCGCCGCCCGATTGGGGCGCTGACGAGCGAGGATTTGGCGTTTTACCTTGCGCCGAGGATCAACGCCGCCGGCCGCATGCGCGACGGGGCTGAGGCGGTGCGCCTTTTGCTTGCGCGCGATCCCGAACAGGCCAAGCGCCTTGCCGCGAAGCTGGAGGCGGACAACAGGCGTCGGCAGAAGGTGCAGGCGGAGGTCGCCCGCGCCGCCGCCCGCCGCCTCGGCGGCGAGGGGCTTGCAGTCTGCGATCCGGCATGGCATCTGGGCGTGATCGGGCTCGCTGCGGGAAGCCTTGCCCGCGCGCGCGGCGTCCCGATCGCGATCGGGAGCGGCGATCCAAAAGCGACCGTGCGCGTATCCGTGCGCGCGCCTTCCGGCTGGGATGTGCATGCGCTGCTGACGGACTGCGCCCCGACATTGGAAAGCTACGGGGGGCATGCCGGCGCAGGCGGCGGAGTCGTGCGCGCCGGGATGTGGGAAGCGTTTGCCGAGCGCTTTCAAGCGGCGGTGCGGGCGCAACGCGCGCGCTGGCAGCCGCCCGCATGGGAGGTGGACGGGCGGCTTACCGGCGCGGCGATCACGCTCCAACTTGCCGAGCAGGTGTCGCTGCTTGAGCCGACCGGGCATGGCAATCCGCCGGCACGCTGGCTTCTGGTCGGCGAACCGATCGTGGCGCGGCAGGCGCTGGCCCGCGGGGCGATGCGTATGCGTCTGGGCGCGGCGCGCGTGGAGGCGGTGGCGTTTTCCGCCAGCTCCTGGGAGGAAGCGCTTGTGCCGGGGGCGGCGCCTCGCCTGGTCGGGCGTGTGGAGCGCAACACTTGGGGCGGCGTGCCGCGCGTGCAGTTCGTTGTTGAGGATGTGATTCCGGGCTAGTCCCTGCCGAGCCGCATCGCGAAGTCCTCGGGGAAGACCGCATGCGCCAACGCCTCCTCGTATTCCACGAGGCCTTCGCGCACCAGTTCCTCAAGGTGCTGATCGAAGGTTTGGCTGCCGTAGAGCGTGCGCCCTTCCTCCATCGCGCGCGGGATCTCGCGCCAGCGGTTCGGGTCGAGGATGAAGTGCTTGATCACCGAGTTCTTGATCATGATCTCAAGCGCGACGATCCGGCCTTGGCCGTCTTTGCGCGGCAGAAGCTTTTGCACGATCACCGCCCGCAGTGCCTCCGCCAGGCGCTCGCGGATCGCGTCTTGCTCGTCCAACGCGAACGCCCCCATGACGCGCTGCAGCGCGCCGATCGCAGTCGTCGCGTGCACGGTCGCCATCACGAAGTGGCCGGTTTCGGAGGCAAGCAGCGCAAGCTGCAGCACCTCGCGGCTTCTTGCTTCACCGGCGACGATCACATCCGGCGCTTCGCGCAGCGCATCCAAAAGCCCTTGCTCGTAAGACTCGACATCGTGCCCGAGTTCCCTTTGCGTGACCGTGCCCGGATGGTGCGTGGCATAGCGATATTCGATCGGGTCTTCGATCGTCACCGCATGCACGGGCCGATGCTGGATCAGATGATTGAGCATCGCGGCCATCGTCGTGGACTTGCCGGAACCGGTGGCGCCTGCGACCAGCACTAGCCCGTGGCGGTAATGGGCGATCTGCTGGATCACCGGCGGAAGGCGCAGCTCCTCGAAGCTTGGGATGCGTTGCGGCAGCAGCCGGGCGACAAGCCCCCACGTCCCATGGCTTTTGAACGCGTGCATACGGAAGTGCGCGATGTTCTCAAGCGAATAGTGGAAATCATAGTGGTGCAGGGCATCGAGGCTTGGATGATCCCCGCCTTTGAGCGCATGGTCGATCATCGCGCGCACGAGCTGGGGCGAAGGCGGCGGCACCTTGTCCGGCGAGACGGTGACCACGCGTCCGTGGATGCGCATGCGCACGCGATCGCCGGCGCGGAGGATCAGATCCGAGGCCTTGTGCTTGTGCGCCGCGAGCAACAGGTCGTCGATGAGCGCGCCGTTCAACGCCGCCTCCGCGCGCCGGTATCATCGAGCTGAAACTCGTCGCCGCCGAGTTCCTCTTCGGTGGCCTCGCCGGCTTCCAGCTTGGCCATCTTGATCTTGAGCCTGAGGTCGTTGACCGAATCGGCGTGCCTGAGCGCCTCTTCCTCGGCGATGATCCCCTGCCGCCACAGCTCGAACAGGTGCTGATCGAAGGTCTGCATCCCGTAGTTCTTGCCGGCCGCCATTGCCTCCTTGATTTCGCCGAGCTCCCACTTCTGGATCAGATCGGACACGCGCGGCGTGTTGATCAGCACCTCGATCGCGACGGTGCGGCCGCCGTCCAGCGTGCGCACGAGCCGCTGCGAGAGAATGGCCTTGAGATTGAGCGCGAGATTCAGCTGCACCTGCGGATGCATTTCCTCGGGGAAGAAGTTGATGATGCGCTCCAGCGCCTGATTGGCGCTGTTCGCATGCA
>CAZTLD010000105.1:3873-4473 GCA_964614395.1 uncultured Zetaproteobacteria bacterium | reverse complement strand
CGATGTAGCCCCAGATGTCGCGCGCGAAGTCAATGAGCACCGAGGCCGCGCGCGCGTGCGCATCCAAAAGCTCCGCCACCCAATCGTGCGGCTCGATCTGCGTGGTGAGCGGGTTCCAAACGAGCC
Source organism: uncultured Zetaproteobacteria bacterium (assembly GCA_964614395.1). Lineage (GTDB taxonomy): Bacteria > Pseudomonadota > Zetaproteobacteria > Mariprofundales > S012-25 > CAZTLD01. The sequence continues at coordinate 4,347 of CAZTLD010000105.1, read as the reverse complement.
CCAGCCGCTCTTCGACGAAGCGGCGCGAGATCTCCGGCCACGGCGCTTCCGGATAGGCGATCCTGTGCGCCTGGAAGTTGCCGGTCGCGCCGTTGAACTTGCCGAAAATCTCAACCGCCGCGATGCGCGCCTTGGCGCGGCGCAGCCTCAACGCGAATACGGCCCATTCCTTGCCCATCGTCGTGGGGGAGGCGGGCTGGCCGTGCGTGCGCGCAAGCATCGGCAAGTTCCGCATCGCCTCGGCCTTGTCCCACAGCGCCGCTTCAAGCTCGGCAAGCTTCGGCAGCACCACATCCTCGCGCAGGCGCTGGATCAGACGCGCGTAGGCGAGGTTGTTGATGTCTTCGCTCGTGCAGCCGAAGTGGATCCATTCGCTGCGCGCGGACAGCGTCGGGTGCGCCTGCAGGCGCTCGCGCAGGAAATACTCGACCGCCTTCACATCATGGTTCGTCGTTTGCTCGATCGCTTTCACGC
>CAZTLD010000105.1:0-3863 GCA_964614395.1 uncultured Zetaproteobacteria bacterium | reverse complement strand
ATCAGCCCATATTCGGAAACCCACGGCCGAAGCGCCCCCAAGCGCGCCGCATAGCGGCCGTCGAGCGGAGAAATCGCCAAAAGAAGCGGTTCGTACACCTCACACTCCTTGATCGAGGATCGCGTCCACGGCCTCGAGGAAACGCGCGTTTTCCTCGGGCGTGCCGACCGTGACGCGCAGATACGCCCCCATCCCGTAAGGAGCAAGCGGGCGCGTGATCACCCCTTGGGCTTCCAGCTTTTCTGCCCATGCGCGGGCGCTTGCTGCGTCCGCAAGCTTCATCAGCGCGAAATTGCCGAAGGAGCGCGCAGCCAAAAGCCCCCGTTCGCCCAGCGCCTCTTCCAGGCGCTCGCGCTCGGCGAGCACAAGCCTCACATGCTCCCGCATCCACGCTTCGTCGTGCGTGAGCGCCGCGAGCGCCGCCGCCTGCGCGATCCGGTTCGTGTTGAACGGCTCGCGCACGCGATGGACGATCGCGGCGATCTCCGGATCCATCCACGCATAGCCGAGCCGAAGCCCCGCAAGCCCCCAGGCCTTCGAGAACGTGCGCGTGCGCACAAGCCCCGGATGCGCCAAAGAGGCGCGGGCGATCTCCGGGCGCTCCTCGACGATGTATTCCCAATAGGCCTCATCGAGCAGCACGATCACATCCTCGGGGATGCCCTCCAGCCACGCAGCCAGCGCCTCCGGCTCCACCCACGCGCCGGTGGGGTTGTTCGGATTCGCGAGCGCCACGACCTTCGTGCGCGGCGTGATCGCGTTCAGCATCGCCTCCAGATCCGGATTCAGCCCGTCGCGCTCCGGCACCGCCACCACCTCGGCGCCGGCCGCCTGCGCCGCCAGCCGATAGACGATGAACCCGCGAGCGCTGATTACCACCTCGTCGCCCGGGCCGGCAAAGCTGCGGATCACAAGCTCGATCACCTCGTTGGAGCCGTTGCCGAGCACGAAGCCCTCTTGGGGATGGTGGAGCCGTGCGGCCAGCGCCTCTACGAGCGCGTCAGCCGTGCTTTCCGGATAGCGATGCGCGCGCGCAAGCGCCTTGATCGCAGCGCGCCGCGCCGCAGGCGGAGGGCCGAACGGGTTTTCATTGGAGGCGAGCTTGGCCCCGTGCGTGATCCCGCGCTCGCGCAGCAGCGCTTCTTCGGACTTGCCGGGCACATAGGGGGCAAGGGTGCGCATCGGCGCGGCGGCGCGATCCAGCCAGCTCACAGCGTCTCCCCCCGAGGATAAGAGCCGAGCACCCGAAGCTGCACGCCGGGCGTCGTCGCAAGCGTTTCCAGCACATCCGCAAGCGGCGGAAGATCCCGGTGCCCGACTGCGTCGATGAAGAAGCGATACTCCCACAGCGCCCGCCGCGACGGACGGGATTCGATGCGGGTGAGGCTTACGCCCGCCTCGGCGAACGGCTTGAGCAGCGCAAACAGCGCACCCGGCCGATCCTGCACCGAGACGACGAGGCTCGTGCGATCGTCGCCGGAAGGGGCGGCGTCGTGCGTGCCGATCACGAAAAAGCGCGTCGTGTTGTCGTGCCGGTCTTCGATGTTCGCAGCCAGCACATACAGCCCGTAGCGCTCGGCGAGCCCCATCCCGCCCACCGCGGCCGCCTGCGGATCTTCCGCGGCGCGCCGCGCGGCCTCGGCCGTGGACGGCGCCTCGCGCCGCTCGGCGTGCTTAAGGTGCGCATCCAGCCAGCGGCGGCACTGCGCAAGCGCCTGCGGATGGGAGTAGACATAGCGGATCTCAGCAAGCTCCTTCGTGCGCGCCAGAAGCTGATGGTGGATGCCGAGCAATACTTCCGCGCACACCTGAATCCGGCGCTCGGCCAGCAGATCCAGGGTGCGTCCGATCGGGCCTTCGAGCGCGTTTTCCACCGGCACAACGCCATAAGCCGCCCGCTGCGACTCCACTTCGTCGAAGACATCGTCGAGCGTCGCGCAGGGCCTGTATTCCGCGGTGGCGCCGAAGTGCTTGCGCACCGCTTCTTCGCTGAACGTGCCCTCCGGCCCGAGGTAGGCGACGACGAGCGGATGCTCGAGAGTTAGGCAAGCGCCGATGATCTCGCGGAAGATCGCATGCACCGCCGCGTCCGGCAGGCGCGCCGCGTGCGCGTGCCGCTGCTGCGCGCGGTTTTTGGCGAGAATCCGCCGGATGATCTCCGCCTCGCGGCTCGGCACATAGTAGGGCGTGTCGGCGCGGCCGCGCTTGTGCTTGCCGACCTCAGCGGCGATCGCAGCGCGCTTCTGGATGAGCTCGAGGATCTGGTCGTCGATGGCGTCGATCTGCGCGCGCAGCGAGGCAAGCCTGTCCATCGGCGGCAACGCTAGCCGTGGGCTGGTTGGCTTGCCACGCCGCGAAGCTCGGGCGGCAGCGGAAATACGATCTGCTCTTCCGCGACCGTGACCTCTTCGATCTCGGCTTTCGGCGCGCGCTTGCGGATCGTGGCGATGAGCTCCTGCACCGCCTCTTCCGGCGCCGAGGCTCCGGCGCTGATCCCGACCGTGCGCGCGCCCTCCAGCATCGCCTCCCGAAGACCCTCGGCGCCCTCGATGAGATACGCGCGCACGCCCTGAGCCTCCGCGATTTCGCGCAAGCGGTTGCTGTTCGAGGAGTTCGGCGATCCCACGATCAGCACCACATCGGCACGTGCGGCGATCGCCTTCACCGCCGCCTGCCGGTTCGTCGTCGCATAGCAAATATCGTCCCGCCTTGGACCGACGATATGGGGAAAGCGCTTCTTGAGCGCGGCGACGATCCTCGCCGCATCGTCCACGCTCAACGTGGTTTGCGTCACGAACGCAAGCCTTTCGGGATCGCGCACTTTCAAGCCTTCCACATCCGCCTCGTTTTCCACCAGCAGCACCTCGCCTTCCGGGGCCTGGCCCATCGTGCCCTCGACCTCGGGATGGCCGCGGTGCCCGATCATGATCACCTGCCGGCCTTCGGCGATGTGGCGCTTGACCTCGCGGTGCACCTTCGTCACCAGCGGGCAGGTGGCGTCGATGATGCGAAGCCCCCGCTGCCGGGCGGCCGCGACGACACGCTCGGCCACGCCGTGCGCGGAGAAGATCACAACCGCCCCGTCGGGCACGTCGTCGATCTCCGGCACGAACACCGCGCCTTCCTCACGCAGCTCGTCCACTACACGGCGGTTGTGCACGATCTCGTGGCGCACATACACCGGCGCGCCGAAGCGGGCGAGCGCCTCCTTCACGATCAGGATCGCGCGCTCCACGCCGGCGCAAAAGCCGCGCGGGCGGGCAAGCAGAATATGTTCGATCGCCATCGTCGCTCCTTCGCCCTAGTCGGATCTTTACACGCACGCTACCGTTTCCCGATCCCAAGGCCAGCGAGGAGGCGATGATGGCGTATGCGCTCAACGAAGGCGATCGCGCGCCGAACGTGGAGGTGCCGCAGCATCCGGAAGGCATGTTTTCGCCCGCCGCGCATCGCGGGCATTGGCTCGTGCTCTACTTCTACCCGAAGGACAACACGCCGGGCTGCACGAACGAGGCGATCGCGTTTCGCGATCACTGGCCGGAGTTTCAAAGGCTGGGCGCGGCCGTCGTCGGCGCAAGCCGCGACTCGCTGCGTTCGCACGCGCGCTTTGCCGAGAAGTATCAGCTTCCGTTTCCGCTCGCCTCGGATCCGGAGGAAGCGCTCTGCCAGGCGTTTGATGTGATTCGGCTCAAGAAGATGTACGGGCGCGAGGTGCGGGGCATCGAGCGCTCCACGTTTCTGATCGATCCCGAGGGCGTCGTGCGCAAGGCTTGGCGCAAGGTGAAGGTGGCCGGCCACGTGGAGGCGGTGCTTCAGGCGCTCAAGGAGCTTGCCGCCGCGTGATCGCGGGAAGCCGCATTCTC
>CAZTLD010000104.1:0-4484 GCA_964614395.1 uncultured Zetaproteobacteria bacterium | reverse complement strand
GCGCGCGCGGCCTCGGTGCTCATTGACTTCGCGCGCGACATCTGGGGCTACATCGCGCTTGGCTACTTTCGCCAAAAGCTGCGCGAACACGAAGTCGGCTCCTCGACGATGCCGCACAAGGTCAATCCGATCGACTTCGAGAACGCCGAAGGCAACCTGCAGATCGCGCAGGGCCTGATGCGCAGGCTTGCGGACGTGCTGCCGATCTCGCGCTGGCAGCGCGATCTCACCGATTCCACCACGCAGCGCAACCTGGGCGTGGCGTTCGGGCACTTCGTGCTTGCGCTTGATGCGTTGCTCCGGGGCATCGGCAAGCTCGAGCCAGATGCGGCGCGCATGCGCGAAGACCTAGACGGGGCATGGGAAGTGCTCGCCGAAGCCGTGCAGACGGTGATGCGCCGCTACCGCATCCCCGGCGGCTATGAGCGGATGAAGGCGCTCACGCGCGGGCGCGCGATCCGCGCCGATGAGCTCAAGGCCACGATCGAGGCGCTGCCGATTCCGGACAAGGCGAAAGCGCGGCTTCTTCGGCTTACACCCGCCGACTACATCGGCGACGCCGAGAAGTTGATCGAGCTCGGCCGGCGTTGGCAGCGCTAGGCGCCGAGGCTAAACTGGCCGACCTTTGAGCGAACAAGGGGGTGCACATGCCGCTGACGAAAGAGCAACTGGCCGAGTTTGAAAAGCTGCTTTTGAAGTGGCGCGAGGAGATCATCAGCGAGCAGCAGAAAAGCGTGCACGATTTGCAGCACCAAGAAGCGACGGTGATGCCGGATCTGGCGGATCAGGCCGCAGCGGAAACCGACCTCACCTTTGATCTGCGCGTGCGCGACCGCGAGCAGCGCCTGCTGCGCAAGATCGACGAGGCGCTTGAGCGCATCAAGCGCGGCGAATACGGCATTTGCGAAAACTGCGGCGGGGACATCGGCGTGCGCCGGCTGCGCGCCCGCCCAGTGACGACGCTGTGCATCGACTGCAAGAACGAGCAGGAGCAGCAGGAGCGCACGCTCGGCGGCTGATCTAGCCGTGGATCAGGTTGTGGATGAAACGCACGCCGAAGTAGGCGAATAGGATCACCGCGAACGCGGCCAGCGTCACCTTGCTCGTCGTCGCCGCCGACCAGCGCGCGCGCTGGCGTTTTGCGAGCATCAACACGAGCACGCCGAAGCCGAACAGCGAAAACAGCACCTTGTGGTCGAAAAAGCGCAGGCGTCCAAATACCTCCCATTGCCACATCAGCCCCGTAAGCACGCTTGCGCCGACCAACACCGTGGCGAGCACAAGCTGCGCGACGAGATGCCGCTCGATTTCCACGAGCGCCGGCAGCATCCCAGCCAAGCGCCCAAGCCGCTTGTGCTTCAGCGCATGATCGATCCACAACTGCATCGCCGCGTGCCCCGCCGCAATCGCAAGCAACGCATAGCCCGCAAGCGACAGCAGCACATGCGCCACCTCAATCGGGCTTCGGAACGCCACCCGCGCCGCCTCCCCTTCCGGCAGCAGCGGCGCGACGAACATGCCCAATGCGACCAGCGGCAGCACGAAAATCCCCAGTCCCTGCACGCCGTGTCGCCAAAGCCCGATCAAATAGATGAGCTCGATGAGCAGCGCTGCAAACCCCGTGGCCTCGGGAAGGCCCACCGCCACGCTGAGCCCCTCCACATGCACGGAGGTCGCCACCGCCATCGCCCCGGCCGCCACGCCAAGCCCGACGAAAATGCCCGTCATCACGGCCGCGCGTTCGCGCGCGATTCTCTCCTGCACGCACTGCCACAACGACCAGACCGCGACGAGCGAAGCCGCCCCCGCAAGCCAAAACAACGCGAGCTTCACCGAGGCTCCTTGGCCGCCGATTCAGGGCAAACGACGCGCACGAGCATCTCCAACGCCTGCTCGAAACGGTCGTTGACGATCTGGACATGCGCCTCCTTGGCGTGGGCAAGCTCAAGCTCGGCGTTGCGCAGCCGAAGCGCGACCGTGGCCGGATCGTCCTGCCCTCGCCCCACGAGGCGCTGGTAGAGCGCGTCTTTCGACGGCGGCACGATGAAGATCCAGCGCGCCTCCGGCATCTTTTCCAGCACCTGCTTGGCGCCCTGCCAGTCGATCTCGAGCAGCACGTCCTTGCCCTCGGCCAAAAGCCGCTCCACATCCGCGCGCCGCGTGCCATACCAATGCCCGTGCACCTCGGCCCATTCGAGAAACGCGCCCTCGCGGCGCAGGCGCGCGAAGGTCTCGCGGTCGAGAAAATGGTAATCCACGCCGTCCTGCTCGCCGGGCCGCGGCGGCCGCGTCGTGCAGGACACCGAAAGCACGAGATTCGGGCAGCGCTCAAGCAGCGCCCGGCACAGGCTGGACTTCCCCACCCCAGACGGGCCGGAGACGATCCAAAGCCGCCCGCGCCTCATCCCGCCTCACCCGCGCGCATCCGCGCGTAGAGACGCGCTTCTTCCTCGAACTCGCCGGCCTTGAGCTTGGCCGTGTATTCGCGCAGCGCCGCGAGCACCTTGCCGTGCAGCGCATACAGCCCGATGAAGTTCGGAAACGCCATCGAAAGCAGCAAAAGATCGCTGAAGTCCAAGATGTTCTTCGCCGTGACGAGGCTTGCCAGCACCACCACCATCACGAAGCCCACGCGGTAGTACTTCGACCAGCGCTCGCCGAACAGATAGGTCCAGCAGCGCTCGCCGTAGTAGCTCCACGAGATCATCGTGGAATAGGCGAACAGAATCACGGAAACGGAAAGCACATAGGGGAACCACGAAAGCACCGAGCCGAACGCGACGGCCGTAAGCGCCGCTCCCTTTCTTGCCTCCACCAGCGCCGCATTGGCCGGATCCTCCCACACGCCGGTGATCTGGATCACGAGCGCAGTCATCGTGCAGATCACGATCGTATCGATAAAGGGCTCATACAGCGCGACGAACCCTTGCCGGATCGGATACTTGACCGTGGCCGCCGAGTGCGCGATCGCAGCCGAACCGATCCCGGCCTCGCTCGAGAACGCCGCGCGCTGGAAGCCCACCACCATCACGCCGATCATGCCGCCGGCCACCGACTTCGGCGCGAACGCCTCCGTCACGATCCGCGCGAGCACATGCGGCAGATCCCCCAAGTGCGTGAAGATGATGTAAAGACACGCGGACAGATAGATGAACACCATCGTCGGCACGATCTTCTCCGCGGCGCGCGCAATGGAGCGGATGCCGCCCAGAATCACGAGCGCCACCGCGCCCGCCATGAACACGCCGAACACCCACGGATAGTCGCGGAAAAACGGCGCGATGTTCTGCACTGCACCGAGCGCCTGCGAGGTCTGGAACGCATTGCCGCCGCCCAGCGAAGCACCCACGCAGAACACGGCGAACATCACAGCCAGCGCCTTGCCCAGCCGCGGCCAGCCCTTTTCCGCAAAGCCCTTGGAGAGATACTCCATCGCCCCGCCGAGCACATGCCCGTCCGGCCGGAACTCGCGATACATCTGCGCAAGCGTCACTTCCGTGAACTTCGAGGTCATGCCGAGAAAGCCCGCGACGATCATCCAGAAGGTCGCCCCCGGGCCGCCGACCGAGACCGCGACGGCCACGCCGGCGATGTTGCCCAGCCCCACCGTGGCCGAAAGCGCCGCCGAAAGCGCCTGGAAAGGAGACACCTCGCCCTTGCTGTCCGGCGCGCGGTATTTCCCGCGCAGAATCTCAATCGCATGCCCCATCATCCGGAGGTTGACGAAGCCAAAGCGGATCGTGAGAAAGGTCGCGCCCACGATGAGCCAGGCGACAATGAACGGCAGCTTCGCCTCGCCCGGCCACACATCAAAGAAGATCACCGAAGCAAGCCACCCATTGAGCCGGGCGAAAGCGGCATCGATCTCGGGCGGCACCTCGTAGGCGCTCACCCCCAACGACGGCAACGCCACCATTCCAGCCAACACCAGAACCGTGCCGATCAGCCAGCCCCAGCGCACTGCACACCCCCCTCAAGCGTTTCGCGCATTCTGCAAGGAAACCTTGAGCGTTGCATCTACACGAGCGGCACGAAAGCCACCGGCAACACCGGACGCGTGCGCAGCCTCCCCTCCGCCTCTTTGATCCCGAGCACGAGCTGCTGCGGGCCATGCGGCTCGCCGACCGGCGCAACCAACCGCGCACCGATCTTCATTTGCTCCACCCACGCTTCGGGAATCGCGCGCGCGGCCGCGGCCACGACCACCCCGTCGTAGGGCGCAGCCTCAGGCCAGCCGAGCTTGCCGTCGGCCACATGCACCTGCACGCGGTCGTCCAGGCCCAGTCGGGCAAGCCTTTCTTCCGCTGCTTTGGCCAGCTCCGGGCGGATCTCCACCGAGTGCACCTCCGCGCCCAGCTCGGCGAGAATCGCCGCCTGCCAGCCCGAGCCGCCGCCGATATCCAGGATCTTCTTGCCCGGCGCCGGATCCACGAGCTCCGTCATCAGCGCGACGATGAACGGCTGCGAGATCGTCTGCCCCGAGC